>JASLES010000137.1 GCA_030151005.1 Silvimonas sp. | reverse complement strand
GATCTTTCGCCGCGCCAAGCACGAACTGGGTCTGCATACCGCCATCGATACCCAGGGCTATTTGTCTGGCAACCTGCCCGATGAGTGGTTTGAGCCGATTGACCTTGTGCTGCTGGATATCAAGGAATTCAATAGCGAGCGACATGAACGCCTGACCGGCAAGCCCAATGAACCCACGCTACTGTTTGCGCAGCGACTGGCTGCCATGAAAAAGCCGGTATGGTTGCGTTATGTATTGCTGCCAGGTTTCTCTGATTTTGAAGAAGACGTTGAAGGTCTGGCGAAATTTGTGGCCGGTCTGGGCAATGTCGAACGCGTAGAAGTTTTACCGTTTCACAAGCTGGGCGAATCCAAGTGGCAAGAACTGGGGCTGGCCTACGAACTGACGGATGTCCGCCCGCCTTCACCCGAGTTGGTCCACCGGGTACGGGAGCAGTTCCGCAGTCATGGGTTGGAGACTTATTGAGTAACTGTGAGGTGTGCGACGCAGATATCTTTCCACGTACACCTCTACTTCGTCGTTCCGCCAGGCAGAAATGACAGGATGGGGGTAGACCAGCCTTCCCCCCTCACCTCACGCTTCATTCCCGCCCCCAACCCGGCCAGACGCGCATTTCTGGCGGATTTACGGGCTTGCCGTGGTAAACTCGCCGAGCCTTGAACAAGCCCCCCTCCTCATGTACGAATTCCTGATTGGACTACGTTACACCCGCGCCAAGCGCCGTAACGGCTTTATCTCTTTTATCTCGCTGATTTCCATTCTGGGCATTGCGCTCGGTGTCGCCGCGCTCATCATTGTCCTGTCCGTCATGAACGGTTTTCAGGGAGAAGTGCGCGACCGAATTCTGGGTATGGCCGCACACGTCCAGATCAGCGGTGCCGATAACCATCTGGCGAACTGGCCGGCGGTGGCTGAGCAAGCAGCCAAAAATCCGCATGTGAAAGCCACTGCCCCTTATGTACTCGGCCAGGGGCTGCTTACGGCAGGCGGGCAAGTCAAAGGCGCGCTGATTCGCGGGATTGACCCCGCGCAGGAGCCCGGCGTCAGCCCGGCTGTTGCCAACGTGGCGGGCGGTAAACTGACAGACCTGTTGCCCGGGCAGTTTGGCGTTGTGCTGGGCTGGCAACTGGCTAACGATCTGGGTGTACGCACTGGCGACAAAGTCACGCTGATCACGCCGGATGGCCAGGTCACCCCCGCAGGCATGATCCCGCGTTTTCGCCAGTTTACGGTGATGGGCGTGTTCCGGGCCGATTACTACCCCTACGACGCCGGCGTGGCACTGATCCAGATCGCGGATGCGCAAAAGCTGTTCCGCATGGGCGATACCGTCTCTGGCGTACGCCTGCGGCTGGATGACCCGCTGCTGGCGCGCAACGTTGCCATTGATCTGGGCAACCAGATGACCAGCGCCTATGTCAGTGACTGGAGCATGGAAAACCCGACGTATTTTCGGGCTGTGGAAATCGAAAAGCGCATGATGTTCCTGATCCTGACGCTGATCGTTGCCGTGGCCGCCTTCAACCTGGTCTCCACCCTGGTGATGGTCGTGACCGACAAACAAGCCGATATCGCCATCTTGCGTACACTGGGTGCTTCACCGGGCTCCATCATGAAGATTTTCATGGTGCAAGGCGCGGTATCTGGTTTTGTCGGCACCTTTACTGGTGTCGCCGGTGGCGTAATCATTGCGCTCAATGTGGGCACCATCGTCCCGTTCATTGAACGTGTGCTGGGCACACACATTCTGTCCCCGGATGTGTATTTGATCGCCGAACTTCCCTCCAAAGTAGAGTGGAGCGACGTGAGCAGCATCGGGCTGATTTCCCTCGTGCTGGCGCTGCTGGCCACCATTTATCCAAGCTGGCGTGCTTCGCGCGTCAATCCGGCTGAGGCGCTGCGTTATGAGTAAATCAGAAATCATCGGCGCGGTAGGCGATGTGGTACTGCAGGCCAATGGCGTTGGCAAACGCTACGTTGCCGGCAAACTGGAAACTCCGGTTCTGCACGATATCGACCTGACCCTGGGCAAGGGCGAGACGGTCGCGATTGTCGGTGCTTCTGGTTCAGGCAAGTCCACGCTGCTGCACTTGCTGGGTGCGCTTGATCAACCCACCACCGGTAGCGTGCGCATTCTGGGGAACAACCCGTTTGCCATGACAGATGCCAAACGCGGTGAATTGCGCAATAAACACCTGGGCTTTGTCTACCAGTTTCATCATCTGCTGCCTGAGTTTACCGCCGCAGAAAACGTCGCCATGCCGTTGTTGATCCGCCGCATGCCCAAAGAAGAAGCACTGCAACAAGCGCGAGCCATGCTCGACCAGGTGGGTCTGGGCAAGCGCAGTCACCATAAACCCGGCGAAATGTCGGGCGGCGAGCGTCAACGGGCAGCCATCGCCCGTGCGCTGGTGACCAATCCGGCCTGCGTACTGGCCGATGAGCCCACCGGCAACCTGGATCGTGGCACCGCCGAAACCGTGTTTGGGCTGATGCTGGAACTCAATCGCCAGTTGCTGACCAGCTTTATCATCGTCACGCACGACGTCACGCTGGCGCAACGCTGTCAGCGCCAGATGCAGCTCACAGATGGCCATCTGCATGAGCTCATCAACAGCCCCACGTTGTAAAAGGCAGGTACGCGGGTGCTGATCTTTCGCACCGATCAATATCCGCTGCCCTTGCCTGCCGGGCATCGGTTTCCCGCCAGCAAATATGCAATGCTGCACGCTGCCGTGCAGCCTTTTGCTGCGCACCTGATAGAAGACGCCCCCGCCGCCACCGATTACGAACTTTTGCTGGCGCATACCCCTGATTACCTGGACAAA
>JASLES010000114.1 GCA_030151005.1 Silvimonas sp. | reverse complement strand
GGCCAAGTAACTGTAACCAGGCAACCGCAGCCGGGATCACCTCCGCCACCGGCTTGAGTTCATCGACCATGCCAAAGGCCAGCGCCTCGCTGGCCGTGATCATGCTGCCAGCCACCAGCAGGCGTTCGGCCCGATAATCGCCCACTAACCGACGCAGGGCGTTTTGCACGCATTCTGGCGCGACCAACCCGACTTGTACCTCGTTAAGCCCGATACGAAACTCGCCTTCTGCCATGATGCGGTAGTCGCAAAAAATGGATAACACCGCACCGCCAGCCGGGCTATGGCCGGTAATGGCCGAGACCACCGGCACCGGGCTGGCCGCCAATGCAGCAAACAGACCAAAGAAATCATCCATTGCCGCGGTTAACCCGGTGCAGTCAAGCTTGAGTAAAGATGGCACATCCAGCCCGGCAGAGAACATGCCCGGCGCACCAGACAGCACGACCCCCGCCACATCGTCATCCACGGCAACTTGCAACTGCTGCCGTAGCGCGCGCAGCAAATCCGGGCCCAGTGCGTTGACCGGCGGGCGCGCCAGGCGTAGTTCGCGGATATCCCCTTCGTGCGCAATCACTTCCAGCATGTTTGCTCCTGTGTATTCTGGCCGACGGTTTAGGATGCCATCCATTATCCCGAAGGGCCCTGTGGCAGCGTGCCCTGGTTTTCCCCTGGCCTGGCGTTTGAAATAGCAGAAAAACACCAACCAGGCCTGAAATGCCTCCAGCGCAGCCATGAAAAAAGCCGACCCAAGGGGTCGGCTTTTTGATAGGGCAATAGCAGATCAGGCGCGGCGCCAGGTCGTCCCTTGCGGGCCGTCTTCCAGTACGACACCGCCTGCCGTCAGCAGATCACGAATACGATCAGACTCGGCAAAGTTCCTGGCTGCACGCGCGGCTTTGCGCTGGGCGATCAGGTCATCAATCGCCGTCGCAGTCAGTTCGCCCTCTTGCGAACCTGCTTGCAGATACGTTTGGGCATCCCGCTCCAGCAACCCCAGCACACCTGCCAGCGCTTTCAACTCGCCGGCCAGTTGCGCCGATTGTTGCTTGTTGGCTTCGTGCGCCAGTTCAAACAACACGGCAACGGCCTCGGTAGTGCCAAAGTCATCGTCCATCGCGGCCTTGAAACGTGCGGCGTAGCCTTGCGACCAGTCCAGCGTGACCTGAGCCGGCGCCACGTTCTTCAGCGTGGTGTACAGGCGGTTGAGCGAGTTTCTGGCATCGTCCAGATGCGCATCGCTGTAGTTCAGCGGCGAGCGGTAGTGCGCGCGCAAGATGAAAAAGCGCACCACTTCCGCATCGTACTTTTGCAGGATGTCGCGAATGGTGAAGAAATTGCCCAAAGACTTGGACATTTTCTCGTCATCCACCCGGATAAAGCCGTTGTGCAGCCAGTAGTTCACATACTTGTGATCGTGCGCACCTTCAGACTGGGCGATTTCGTTTTCATGGTGCGGAAACTGCAGGTCTTCGCCGCCGCCATGAATGTCAAAATGTTCCCCGAGGTGATGGCAACTCATGGCCGAACATTCAATATGCCAGCCAGGACGGCCCGCGCCCCACAACGACGGCCATGCCGGTTCACCCGGCTTGGCGGCCTTCCACAAGACAAAGTCCATCGGGTGTTGCTTGTTGGGGTCGACCTCAACCCGCTCGCCAGCGCGCAGGTCATCCAGCGACTTACCGGAAAGCTTGCCATAACCGGGAAATTTGCCCACGGCGTAATATACGTCGCCATTGGGTGCCGGATAGGCCAGGCCCTTGTTGACCAGCGTGCCGATGATATTGAGCATGCCGTCCACATGTTCCGTTGCCTTGGGGGCATGCGTCGGGCGCTGCACGCCCAATGCGTCGGCATCCTGGTTCATGGCGTCGATAAAGCGCGCAGTCAACTCGCCAATCGTTTCACCGTTTTCATTGGCGCGCTTGATGATCTTGTCATCAATGTCGGTGATGTTGCGGACGTAGTCGACTTCATAGCCGCTGGTTTTGAGCCAGCGGGACACCATATCGAACACCACCATCACACGACCGTGGCCGAGGTGACAGTAGTCGTACACCGTCATGCCACAGACATACATCTTCACAAGGCCTGGGGTGATGGGTACGAATTCCTGTTTCTCGCGGGCGAGCGTGTTATAGACGTTCAACATGGTTTAACCAAAGTGAGGGGCAAAGGGGGCATTTTAACAGAGCGCCGCAGAATCAGGACTGGGCAGAATCCGCTTCCGGCAAAACAAGGTTACCCAGTTCTTGCAGGGGCGGCAGTGTGGACAGGCTGGCTAGCCCCAGATCATCCAGAAACTGGCGTGTCGTACCCAGCAACTCGGGGCGACCGGGGACTTCCTTATGGCCGATCACGTCCAGCCAACCGCGCTCTTTCAGGGTCTGGATGATCTGGCTGGAGACCGTTACACCACGAATTTCTTCAATATCACCGCGGGTTACCGGCTGTTTGTAGGCAACAATGGCCAGCGTTTCCATCACCGCGCGGGAATAGCGCGGGGGCTTTTCCGGATTCAGCCGTTCCAGATAGGGCTGCATTTCCAGCCGCGCCCGAAACCGCCAACCCGATGCCAACTTGATGAGTTCCACGCCACGGCCATGCCAGGATTGCTGGATATCCTCCAGCAAACTGTTGATCAACTGGCCGGAGATATCCTCGGCAAACAGTGTTTTAAGGGTATTGAGGGACAATGGCTCCGGAGCCACCAGCAAGGCAGTTTCCAGGACCTTTTGCATATGGGCCCGATCGTACAGACCGGCTTCGGTTTCAGGCGCACTCATCGCATTCAGGCTTCAGGTGGCAAGGGCATGACGTCGGCGGGTGATGCGCCGGCAAGACAAACGTAAATTGGCGCAAAACCTTCGTCCTGATTTACGTGAATATATTTTTCTTTCACCAGTTCCAGCACCGCAATAAACGTGACGACCAGCAAGGGCACCCCGCGCGTGGTGTCAAACAGGCTTTCAAAGCGGGCATAACGGCCATCTTGCAGCAGCTTGAGAATATGCGTCATTTGCTCGCGCACCGAGAGTTCATCCGGTTTGACGGTATGGCTCTTATTGCGTTTGGCGCGCGCCAGAATCGCCAGCCAGGCCGTTTTCAGGTCTTCCGGACGCACATCAGGCAAGCGCACCACCATGTCTTTTTCAAAGAGCACGGTGACCAGTTGAAAGTCTCGCCCGGCTTGCGGCAACTGGTCGAGTTCATACGCGGCCAGTTTGACTTGTTCGTATTCCAGCAAGCGGCGTACCAGTTCAGCGCGCGGGTCAATCTCTTCGCCCTCGCCCTCTGCAGCCGGCTTGGGTAGCAGCAAGCGGGATTTGATCTCGATCAGCATGGCCGCCATCAAGAGGTACTCGGCAGCCAGTTCCAGCCGGTCCACCCGCATGACGTCGACGTATTCCATGTACTGCGCCGTCACCCGCGCCATCGGAATATCAAGGATATCAATGTTCTGTTTGCGGATCAGGTAGAGCAACAGATCCAGCGGCCCTTCAAACGCATCCAGCAGGACGCGCAAGGCATCCGGCGGGATGTACAAATCTTGCGGGTACTCGGTAACGGCCTCGCCAAAGACGTGCGCCAGCACCGCGGCCTCGGCCGCTACAGCGGTAGCGGGGTCAAGGGCAACGGTGGTTTCAGGAGGAACAACAGTGTTCATGAGCAGGCCAGCGCCGGTGAGCAATCAGTCGTACGCCAGGCCCATGGCTTCACGTACATCCCGCATGGTCTCACGCGCCAGGTCACGCGCACGCTCGCAACCATCTGCGACCAGGTTGCGGACCAGCGTCGGGTCTTCCAGATACGGTTGCGCACGCTCAAACATGGGTTTTTGCTCGGCCAGCACGCCATCAATCACCGGCTGTTTGCACTCAATACAGCCGATACCGGCCGTGGTACAGCCCTGCACCACCCAGTCACGGGTATCGTCGGTCGAGTACACCTGATGCAGCTGCCATACCGGGCATTTTTCCGGATTACCCACGTCGGTCCGGCGCACACGGGCCGGGTCTGTCGGCATCTGGCGGATTTTACGGGTGACGGTTTCCGGGTCTTCGCGCAGGCTGATGGTATTGCCATAAGACTTGGACATCTTGGCCCCATCCAGCCCAGGCATGCGGGAGGCCGAAGTCAACAGCGGCTGGGATTCCGGCAAGATCATTTTGCCGCCGCCTTCCAGAAAGCCGAACAAGCGCTCACGGTCGCCGTGGCTCAGGTTTTGTGTGTCGGCCAGCATGGCGCGGGCAGATTCCAGGGCTTCTACATCGCCCTCTTGCTGGTAGCGCGTGCGCAATTCTTCGTAAAGTTTGCCTTTTTTGCCGCCCATTTTCTTGATGGCGGCTTCGGCCTTTTCGGCAAAATTGGGTTCTTTGCCAAACATGTGATTGAAGCGGCGCGCAATTTCCCGGGTGATTTCCACGTGCGGAACCTGATCTTCACCCACCGGCACCAAGGTACCGCGGTACAACAGAATGTCGGCCGATTGCAGCAAGGGGTAACCCAGAAAGCCGTAAGTGCCCAAGTCCTTGCTGGCCAGTTTTTCAATCTGGTCCTTGTAGGTGGGAACCCGCTCCAGCCACGGCAGCGGCGTAATCATGGAGAGCAGCAGATGCAGTTCTGCGTGTTCCGGCACCCGGCTCTGGATAAAAATGGTGGCTTGTGCGGGGTCTACCCCGGCGGCGATCCAGTCGATCACCATATCCCAAACGCTTTTTTCAATGACGGACACATCGTCATACGCGGTGGTCAGCGCATGCAGGTCTGCCACCATAAAAAAGCATTCGTATTCGCTTTGCAGTCTGACCCAGTTCTTGAGCACGCCATGGTAGTGCCCCAGGTGCAGCTTGCCGGTCGGGCGCATGCCAGACAGAACACGATCGGGAAACATTTCAAATCCTTGAATTCAAAGTGGTTTTATTATTAGCTGTTTCTGCGCACTGTGGCAAAAATCAGGCAAACAGACGCAGGATTGTGTTGACGAGCAGATAGAAGACACCAATAAACGGCACCATGATGACAAAGAGCACCTTGGTGAACATCAGCACCAGCAACACGATCATGCCATAGGGCTCAATCCGGGCTACTTTGCGCGCAGCGCTGTCAGGCAACAGCGAAATCAGCACGCGGCCGCCATCCAGCGGCGGAATCGGGATCAGGTTCAGGATCATCAACACGATGTTGATCTGCACACCGGCCTGCGCCATTTGCCGCAACGGGTAGACAAAATCCCCCTCTGCCGCGTGCAGCAAAATGCCCAGCACCAGCGTCCACAGCAACATCATGATCAAATTGGCGGCCGGGCCGGCTAACGCTACCCAGCGCATGTCTCTTTTGGGGTTGCGCAAATCGCCAAAATTAACCGGTACCGGCTTGGCCCAGCCAAACAGAAAACTGCCTGGCAATAACAGGCACAAGAGCGGCAAGGCAATGGTGCCGAGCGGGTCGATGTGCTTGATCGGGTTCAGCGTCATGCGCCCCATCAAATATGCCGTGGGGTCACCAAAATGGCGCGCTGCATAAGCATGTGCTGCCTCATGCAGCGTGATTGCAAACAACACCGGCAACGCATAAATGCAGATGTTCTGAATAAAAGAAGAAATGTCCATGAAGCCCTGACCGGTTAAGTGCGCCAGCGCTGTCGCACTGGCGGCATGACGTGCATTTGCCGTATTTTGTACTGTGTTTTGCAGCGCAGCGCCACATCATCGCACACCTGCGGCGATGCACCCGTAGCGTATCGGTCAGCCCCCAAACGGGGCCGGATCGCCCTGACCCACCCGCAATACCACGGGTGTTTCACCAGAGAGGTCCACCACGGTGGAAGGTTCAATCCCGCAGTAACCGCCATCAATGACCAGATCAACATCATGTTGCAGCCGGTCCCGGATATCCCAGACATCCGTCAGCGCAAATTCGTCACCCGGCAAAATCAGCGTGGACGACAACAACGGCTCGCCCATTTCTTCAAGCAAAGCCAATGCCACCGGATGCTGAGGCACCCGCAACCCGATCGTTTGCTTTTTGGGATTCCATACCCGGCGCGGGGTTTCTTTGGTGGCTTGCAGGATGAAGGTGTAACTCCCCGGCGTCGCACTCTTGAGCATGCGGTAGGTCCGGTTATCAACGCGCGCGTACGTACCCAGCTGCGACAGATCGTGACAGACCAGCGTGAAATGGTGCTTGTCATCCAGTTGGCGGATGCGACGGATGCGCTCGAGCGCATCCTTGTCATCCAGCCGGCAGCCTAGTGCATAGCAAGAGTCTGTCGGGTACGCGATCAGACCGCCCTTGCGCACAATGTCGGCGGCTTGCTTGATCAGGCGGGGTTGCGGGTTTTCCGGGTGTACTGAAAAGAATTGGGCCATGTATGCAATGTGAGGTCGGGGTGCCAGCGGCGCAAGTCAGCTTTTGCGCTGGTAGTGTAACTGGATCAGCCCGTGAGCGAGACTTTGCTGTTGTACAAGTTGCCAGGACGACGCAGCCGGGCCGGCAAACAGATCGATCCCCTCGCCCAAGACTTCAGGCACCAGCGTCAGGATCAGCTCGTCAACGCGCCCGGCGGTGAAGAAGTCTGCGGCCAACTGCCCGCCACCCACCAGCCAGATGCGCTCAAAACCTGCGCGGTCCATGCGTTCCAGCCAGTCTGGTACGGGCTCGCAAACACGCTGGATGGGGCTGGAAATAGGTAGTGTAGGCAAGGTGTGATGGCTGAATACGTAGCATGGGCGGTCTGCATGCGGCCAGGAGCCAAAGGTGAGCACCTGGTCAAAGGTTTTGCGCCCCATGACCAGGGCGTCGACCCCGGCGTAAAACTCGCCATAGCCGTAATCGTCCCCCTCGGGCTGGATTTGCGGCAGCCAGTCCAGCGCACCATCTGACCGGGCCAGCTTGCCATCCAGCGAGATGGCCGCATACAGCACCACCGCGCTCATGCA
The DNA here is from genome assembly GCA_030151005.1 of Silvimonas sp. Lineage (GTDB taxonomy): Bacteria > Pseudomonadota > Gammaproteobacteria > Burkholderiales > Chitinibacteraceae > Silvimonas. The sequence goes on along the minus strand of JASLES010000114.1, from coordinate 43,242 downwards.
GCCTCCGGCAACCAGCGCGCCCACACCGGCACGCAACCGATCGGCAGATCCGGGTTCAAGCCGGGCTCTCGCGCACCTTCACCGGTCGCGTGGTAATCCGTGCCGCAGGAGGCCAGAAAGCCAAACTCTTGCGCCAGGCGTCCAAAGCGCCCCACTTCTGCTGCACCGTGACTGCCCGAGACCACTTCAATGGCCTCGCCGCCCAAACGGCGGAACTCGGTCAACAGTACGCGCATGGTTTCGTTGCCCATTTCATAGCGCCCCGGGTGCGCCAGCACCGCCACGCCACCTGCGGCGCGTATCCACTCAATGGCCTCGTGCATGCGGGCCCATTCATGGTCCACATACCCCGGTTTGCCGCGCACCAGAAACTTCTTGAATACCGATTTGGTATCTTTGGCCGCACCAATTTCCACCAGATACCGCGCAAAGTGCGTGCGACTGATCATTTCCGGGTTTTCAGCATATTTGCGGGCGCCGGCCAGGACATTGTCCAGCCCGACCCGCGCCAGTGAATCACTCATTGCCTGCGCCCGCGCATCACGCCCGGCGCGCACACTGGCAAGCCCCGCCACCAGCTCCGGGTTGGCCGGATCAACATCCAGCCCGACGATATGCAACGTGTATTTGCCCCAACTGGCGGAGACCTCCACGCCATTGAGAAAACGCATGCCGTGGCTGGCAGCTTCTTCTGCAGCCTGTGCCAGGCCGCGCGTATCGTCGTGGTCAGTTAATGCAAACAGTTTGCAGCCGCGCTCGGCCGCTTTGCGGGCAACTTCTTTGGGCGGCAAGAGGCCATCCGAGAAATTGGAGTGACAATGCAGATCAACCGGGACCATCACACCTCCTTCTCGTACACGCTGATGTCGCTCATCATGCGGGGAACACCCCGGTAGAGAGATAACGATCGCCTCGATCGCACACAATCGAGACGATCACCGCGTTTTCGACCTCGGCCGAGAGTCGGAGTGCCGCTGCCAGCGCGCCACCTGACGAAACACCGGCAAAAATACCTTCTTCACGCGCCAGTCGCCGTGTCATTTCTTCGGCTTCAAGCTGGGTGACTTCCATCACGCGATCCAGCTTGCTCCAGTCGCAGATGGCGGGCACGTATTCGGCCGGCCATTTGCGGATGCCGGCAATGGAGGCGCCGTCCGTGGGCTGTACGCCCACAATCTGGATGCCCTTGTTTTGCTCTTTCAGGTAACGCTGCGTGCCCATCACCGTGCCGGTGGTGCCCATGCTGGACACAAAATGGGTGATCTTGCCGTCGGTATCGCGCCAGATTTCCGGGCCGGTGGTCTCGTAATGCGCCAACGGGTTATCCGGATTGGCAAACTGATCGAGCATGACACCTTCGCCTTTTGCCACCATCTCTGCCGCCAGATCGCGTGAGCCTTCCATGGATTCGGCCAGGATGACTTCGGCGCCAAACGCCTTCATGGTCTGCACGCGTTCGACGCTGGAGCTTTTAGCCATGATCAGCGTCATGCGGTAACCCATCATGGCGGCGGCCATGGCAAGTGCAATACCGGTATTGCCAGAGGTTGCTTCGATCAGGCGATCGCCAGGTTTGATGGTGCCGCGTTCTTGCGCGTGGCGGATCATGGACAAAGCCGGACGGTCTTTCACCGAGCCGGCCGGGTTATTGCCTTCCAGCTTCACAAGCACGACATTGCAGGTCTTGCCTGGCAGGCGTTTGAGCCGGACCAGCGGCGTATTCCCGACGAAATCTTCTAGATATTTGAACATGCAGCACTCCAGTGATCGGGCAATTATACCCTCATCATGGAGTGCCGCTGATAACGGGCGTGCAGGACCAATCGCCCAGGTGCCCGCACCCGGTTGCCGGGTCGTCTTTATGCGATGGCGCGCAGGCCTTTGAGCAAGGGTGCCGGCGCGCTCAACAGCAAATCGCCATCGACGGAGAACTCAAGCTGAGCAAAGTCTGTGATATGGCCAATGACGCCAGGTTCGTCCGAGATGAAATCCCCGACCAGCACCACCTTGCACCCGGCGGCCAGCGCCGAGGCCATGCCGGCTGGCGCATCTTCAAACACAATGCATAGTGCGGGATCTACGCCCAGCCGTTTTGCCGCCAGCAAATAAGGATCAGGCGCGGGTTTGCCACGCTCAACCTCTTCAGACGTCACCACCACGTCCGGTAATTGCATATTGCACGCGGCAAAGCGGGCATCCAGTACCGGCCGGGAGGCGGAGGTCACCACGGCCCAGCGACCCACCGGCATCTGCTGAAGGAACACATCTGCGCCAGGCACCGGCGCAATGCCACCAGTGGTATCCGTTTCGATTTCTTCCATCCAGGCCACTTCTGCAGCGACATCCAGATGTGGCGCCACCATGCGCACCGTGTCTTCTGTCCGTACGCCGTGCGTATACGGACGGATGTCATCCAGATTCAGATCGCAGCGCGCGCACCACGCCTCCCAGACCCGTTCTACCAGTATGTGAGAATCAATCAGGGTGCCGTCCATGTCGAACAGGAACGCCTGTGCGCGGTGTTGCTGCATATCAGCCTCGTGAGCCAAGAGTGGAGATCACTCCATATTAGGCGCTGGGGCTAGACTTGCGTTCTGTTATGGTGCAAATTTCTACAGGATTAGCTCAAACCAACCCTTAGGGTTTAACCCGTATGCTTATACGTGAAATGGTGGGACAGACCTTCGGGCAGCGCTGGCATTACCAGCATCTGCTGGTCGATCGCGTTCCATTTACCTGGCACTATCATCCGGAATACGAGCTGACGCTGACCCGTCGCGCCCGTGGCATGCGCTATGTCGGCGGGGATGTGGCCCCGTTTGGTGAGCTGGATCTGACCCTGGTGGCGCCCAATCAGGCGCACACCTGGCAGGCGCAAGCCCGTGCCGATGGCCAGAGTCATGAAGTGCAGGTCATCTTTTTTACGCGCGAATGGCTGGAGCAACTGGCTACGGGCGGCTTGCCGGAGCTGATCGGCTTTGCCGACTGGCTGCGCAAGGTGCAGCAAGGCGTCGTCATTAGCGAGGCTTGCACGCGCAGGCTGGTACCGCTTTTTGACGAGCTACATCAAAGTCGTGGGCTGGATCGTCTCAGTCGGTTACTACAGATTCTCGACCAGTTACCACGGGATCATGAAGCACGCTTGATTGGCGGCGCCCCGACACCAGAATACCAGGACAAACGTGTCGAAACCGCACTGGCCTGGCTACATGAACACTACCGGGAGCCGGTCACTCTGGCCGATCTGGCCACGGTCACGCGCAGTAGCGAAGCCACCATCAAACGCCTGTTGCGAGAACAACTGCAAGACAGCATGACGGGTTTGCTGGCGCAATTGCGCATAGGCCATGCATGCAATCTCTTGATCACCTCGCAAATGCCCATCCAGCTGGTGGCGGAAGAAAGCGGCTTTCCCAGCCCCAGTCATTTCTACAAGCAGTTTGGTCTGGCCAAGGCCATGTCTCCTGCGGCGTTTCGCAAACGCTACCATTTGCGCCGGGTATTGCAGGAAGACGCGCCGGCCATGCAATCTGCGCTAATCCGTGCTGGTGTGACTAGTCACGCGGGCCTGTAAAAAAAGCCGCATCACACGATGCGGCTTTTTTTGTCCAAACCCAGGCCGGTTGATCAGGCGCCACGCTTGAGCAGTGTTTCCACGTAGCGCTGCACACCTTCTTCGACGGTCATGAATGGCTCGTCATAGCCGGCTTCACGCAACAGCGTCAGATCGGCCTCGGTAAAGCTCTGGTACTTGCCCTTGAGGGCATCCGGGAATTCGGTGTACTCCAGCAACCCTTCAGACAGGATCTGGTCCAGCGTCAGCACCGATTTGCCTTCGTGCTGGCGGAAGGTGTTGATGACGGAGGTTGCCACGTCATTGAATGGCTGCGCGCGGCCAGTGCCCACGTTGTACACGCCACAGACTTCCGCGTTATCCAGGAACCACAGGTTGACCTTGACCACGTCTTCCACCGAAACAAAGTCACGGGTGTGACCGCCGGCCGGATAACCGCCGTATTCGCCAAACAGTTTGACCTTGCCGTTCTGGCGATACTGGTTGTAGTGGTGGAACGCCACGGACGCCATGCGCTCCTTGTGCCATTCCCGATCACCGTACACGTTGAAGTAACGGAAACCCACCGCCTGGGCAGACAGATCGTCCCAGCGCTGACGCAAAACCTGATCGAACAGCAGCTTGGAATACCCGTAGACGTTCAGCGGCGATTCGCACTCCGGGTCTTCATGAAAACCGTTCGTGCCGGCACCGTAGGTGGCCGCGCTGGACGCATAAATGAACTGGACTTCTTCAGCCTGGCACCACTCAAACAGACCCAGCGTGTACTGATAGTTGTTTTCCATCATGTACTTGCCGTTGTGTTCCATGGTGTCGGAACACGCACCCTGATGCAGGATAGCGGTGATTTGGCCATCCCAGCGGCCACTGGCCAGCTCGGCGATGAACTCGTTTTTGTCGACGTAGTGCGAAATCTGGCAATCGACCAGATTGCGGAACTTGTCGCCCCGCGTGAGGTTGTCCACAGCGATGATGTCGGTTTCGCCGCGCTCGTTGAGCGCCTTGACGATGTTGGAACCGATAAAACCGGCCGCGCCGGTAACCACGATGGTCATTACTTACTCCTTGTTGATTCGGCTGCATAGCGCCAGAAAAAGCCAGGCACCATGCGGCATCCATTGTTCGGTCCAGCGCCAGCTGTTGGCCATGGTCGCGACCTCGGACTTTTTGAAATCGATGTCTGCTTCATCCTCAAGCCCGCTGGTGATGCCGTTGCACACACCACCGGGCGCATTGTAATAGCCAGGTTCGTAGCGCGGATTATTGCGCCCCCAGCCCTGCAACATGCAGCTATCAAACGGATTGTGGCCCAGAATCCAGTCCAGCGCAGCCTGCGCGTAGTGATCCAGCTGCTCGGCAAACGCGGTTTCTTCACTCAACAATCGGCTGGCGCGCGCTGCAGCGGCGGCAATTGAGCCCAGCCGCGCATTTTCGCCCTGCCACCAGTACCCGGTTCCATTGTCATGCGGGATGAAGAACTGCGTCTGCCCGGGTTTGCCCGGCTGCAAGACGTATTGCCGGGGGTAGCCGAACGGATTGTTCACTTCTTCGCCGGTAATGCGCAAGGCATATTCAAATGCCAGACGCAAAGCGGCACGAATTCTACCGGCCAACGGGCTGGCTGGCACGACTTCCAGATAACGCATCAGGGCGATTTCCGGCAAGCCGGCATCGGCCGCGTGAAAGAACGAACGCGCGCCGGTTTCGTCCGCGCGGAACCAGCCTTCGTCATGCTGGCGGACCAGCAGGTTATTGACCCGCCGTACAGCGGCGTCGGCGTACGTGCCCTCGCCAGTCGCGGCCAGCAGTTCGGTTGCGGCCAGCAAGGCGCAATAATCATCGATGATGTTTTCCACGCCATCATCCAGATAGCGCAGATTGTGTTCTTGCAAATGGGCAAAGCCGGTTTGCGCCGCACCCAGATATTGGTCGCGCGTGAATTCGCCATCACGGCTGGACTGGCTGGCGCGGGCCAGCGCGGCAATGGTCATGCCGCCGCCCTGCCGGAACGCGGCCTGATACCGGTCAGACTTGATGCCTTGCTGCGTGGCATACGCGCACAGGTCACGCTGATTTTCATCCTTGGACCATTTATCGAACAAGGTCATGTAGAAAAAACCGGCCGGATCTTGCATGCGCAGCAAAAAATCCGCGCCATGCAGGGCTTCATCGACCATGCGTTCATTGAACCACTTCAGTTGTGGCGGCAATTGCGCGTGGCCGTCCAGCAGGTTCCACACCACTTGCGGTGTTTGCTGCGGATTCATGAAATTGGCGACGGACAAATGCGATAGATATTTGGAGCAATCGCCCGAGGCATCAAACCAGCCGCCGTGGACATCCCGGCGCTCGTCACTGTCAAATTTTGGGCGACTGCGATCCGCGCTGTCATACAGGCCAGTGCAACGCTGGCCCTTGATGTAGTGAACAATGTCAGAGAGCATCTGGCCGGCAAACAGGTCCGCATCGATCGCAAAGGTGTGCGATACCAGCGGTGGCTGGATGCCATCGACCACCATGAAATACTCACCCACCTCGGTCAGCGCGGAAAAATCGGCTTGCCAGAAATGCCAGTCTTTCCATTTATCTACCGCACCGCTGGCGGTAATCGGGCCGCTCAATACCTTCTGGCGCGTTGTGGCGTCATACAGGCTGAAGGTCAGCAGGACGGCGTTGGCCGGCGCTTCAATGGTCGCCAGCTTGCGTGCGTGCGGGGTAAAACCGATGTGGTTGCACAGGATTTTCATTTCGTCTCCGGTTGCCTCTGCGGGCTTGATACGGTGCGGCTTCAGGCAGCGGTGTGGGTCAGCCACCAGTTGCGGGCTGCACCGATCATGCCGGCATGGTTGCCCGCACTGGCAAGGCAAATATCCGTTGTGCCGCGAAAATCCGCTTCCAGCACGGCATCAATCGCCGCATCAAGCTCTTGCCGGAAACGTTCACCCCGGGCACTGATACCGCCGCCCACCACCACACGCTGCGGGTTGAAAGCGTATATCAGGTTGGCAATGCCGGTCGCCAGCAGTTCACGCCATTGGGCAACGACGGCACAAACCACCGCATCGCCACCGTCGTAGGCGGACATGATGCGCTCACCGCTCCAGCCGCCCTCGCCTGTGGCAGCCTCAATCGCACGGACCAGGGCAGACGTCGAGGCATGCTGTTCCCACATCTTGCCGTCGATGCGCATATAGCCCCATTCACCTGCGGCCGCGCGCGCACCACGGTATAGCGTGTGATTGATGACAATGCCGCCGCCAATACCCGTCCCCACCGTCAACGCAATAAAGTGGGCGCAACCTTGCGCAGCGCCGGTCCAGCCTTCGGCCAGCGCTACGCAGTTCACATCGTTTTCCACCGTCACCGGCAGACCAAATGCGCGTGTCAGCACGGTCTTGGGAGAACAGCCGGGGTAATCGGGGATTGCCTCCGCAGCCCCCAGGATCACGCCCTCAACCGGATCAACCAGCCCGAGCGTGCTGACGGCGATGCCAACCGGGGCATGCTTCGCGATCAGCGGCGCGGCCAGCCCGCACAAGAAATCAAGCACGTGAGGCCCACCCTGTTGCGCAGGTGTAGCGACAGTCTGTATCTGGCTTACCACGCCATCCGGCCCGACAAGGCCGTACTTGATCTGCGTGCCGCCAATATCGAAGGCAAGAAGGGAAGACATGATCGGGTTTCGTTCCGCTGCGGTTGCTCTGAAGCCGTGTGCGCCGGTGTTCCCGGTCTGTTTAGCGGCTTTTTGTGTGGTGTGGCGTACTTATCAGGCCTTGGCCCAATCGATGACGGGCCGTTGCTGTGCTTGCAGATAGTGATTGGCGGCAGAGAAATGGCCGTTGCCAATAAACCCGCGGTGCGCCGACAAGGGCGATGGGTGAACAGACTCCAGCACCAGGTGTTTGCTCCGGTCGATCAATGCGGCTTTCTTTTGCGCGTGGCTGCCCCAGAGCATGAATACAATGCCGGATTCTTGCGTGGCCAGTTGCCGGATGATCTCATCGGTGAGGATTTCCCAGCCGCGTTTGGCGTGCGATGCCGCGCAATCAGCCTCTACCGTCAACACGGTATTGAGCAACAACACCCCTTGATCCGCCCAACCCAGCAGTGAACCATCTTGCGGCGGCGTCAGCCCCAGATCGCGGGCGATTTCTTTCCAGATATTGTTTAGCGACGGCGGCTTTTTGATCCCCGGCGGCACCGAAAAACTCAGCCCATGAGCCTGCCCTGCGCCGTGATACGGGTCCTGCCCCAGGATAACCACTTTGACATCCGCCGGGGCAACATGCGCCAGCGCGGCAAACCAGTGTGGGCGTGGCGGATAGATCACTTTGCCGGCAGCGGCTTCATCATTCAGAAACCGGCCCAGATCTGCCAGCGCGGGGTGCTGACGCAATGCGGCCAGTAGCGGTTGCCAGGCGGCAGGAATAGCATCAAAAATCAAGAATCTGCTCCACGATTACGGCGAATGAATTCGCGGTGATGACGAAAAACCGTCCGTTCAAAGACTTCTTTCAGGCCCGGCGTGGGGTAGTCCCATTTCGCCAGAATGATTTGCCCATCGTCACCAGTCTCAATGTGTTCCACCTGGGCGGGCAAGCTCATCAGATACGGCAAACTGTTACTCAGCATCAACCCGACATAACCACGCTGGCCCACGGCTAACGGCTCGGACTGAACCCATTGCACGTGCTCAATGCCGATCAGGCTATCGCGCTCTGGTGGCTTTTGCGGGGTGAGCAAACGCGCCAGCCACAGCAGTTGCAGGTCCAGCCGGGACTCCACCTGCGAGACCTCGCGTTCTTCGTGCGGGTGCTGGTCCATGGCCTCCAGTACCTCCAGATAGCGCTGGGCCTCTAGCGGGTGTTGCACGGGTTCGTTCTGCCAGGTTAGCGGCAGGCGCGCTTCAAAAAAAAGGCCATCTGGAAAATGGGGCATGACGGGTTCCACAGCACGGTTGCGGCTCAGACGATAGTCTGATTATAGGCGGTTGGCAGCCAGACTCAGGCTGCGCGGACTTGCCGTACGCGCTCGTACAGGCAAATGGCCGCAGCAGCACCCACGTTGAGAGATTCGATACCCGGTTGCATGGGAATAGTCAGCCGCAGAGTGGCGCGGGCAGTCATCGCGGCAGACACGCCCTGGCCTTCCGACCCCATGACCAGTGCCAGATTGCCGCTCAGGCTGGTGGCATACAGGTCCTGGGCGTCGTCCAGCATCAACGCCGCCACCGGGCCGGCAAAGTCGTCGGCAAACTGCGCCAGATCTGCGCGCTCCACCAGATCAAGTACAAAATGCGCGCCCATGCCGGCCCGCAAAACTTTGGGTGACCACAAATCGGCACAGTGATCGGACAACAAGACCTGGTCTACTCCGGCTGCGGCGGCCGTACGCAAAATGGAACCGACATTGCCAGGGTCTTGCACCCCGTCAAGCAGCAGGCACAAGCCGGTTTGCCGCAGCGGTTGGCTATCGGGAATACTGACCAGCGCCATGACCCCCGTGGGGCTGGGTAATTCAGACAACGCCTTGAACAGCGCGCTTTCCAGTACCGTAGCCGGGACATCACAGGCTTTGATCAAACCAGCCACTTCCGGATTGGCGGCCCCATCTGGCGTGACCAGCAGTTTTTCGATGACCCAACCGGCATCCAGTGCGGCGGCAATCAGATGTGCACCATCGAGCAGGGTTTTCTTTTGCTTGAGACGATCCCGCCGATGCGTCGCCAGTTTATGGCAAAGCTTGTACAACGCGTTCTGCGGTGAATGAATGACTTCCATACCACTCTCGGGAAAAAAATCAGGCGCGGTGGTTACGCTCGGCCAGCGCGCGGCTGACCAGCAAACAAACCTGTTTGAACTGGGTGAAGGTGGCTTCATCCAGCGGAGTAAGAGACGTGCGCTGGCCGACAAAGAGCCCCACTGGCCGCTCGTTCATGAAAATGGACATGGCACAGAAATCCCCTGCTCCAAAACGCTGCAACCAGGTGCCCGGCAACAGTTTCTGCAGGTTGGTCCGGGTGTGCTCGTTCAACCAGACTGCTTGTGGCTTGGTCATCAAACGCGCAAACAGGTGGACGTTGTCCATGGGCAGCGAGAAATCTTTCAGCCGGTCTTGCGCATCCGGGCTCTGGATAAAACGTGTCCGCAACAGGCTGTCCTGGGCCGAATACACCATGAAGGCCGCCCGCTGGATACCCATGCCCTCGCTAAACACGCGTAAGGCCAGTTCAATCAGTTGCGATGCGTTCGCGCCCTGGCGCGCAGCATCGTTCAGCGCATGCAAGCGTTCGGCAAACAGATTGGCTGGTGGAACGGGCGGCGCAGCCGGCTCAGGCGGGGCAACGGGTTCCCACGGGCCAGGCAACATGGGCAACGCATAGGCCGCCTGCAAGCGCCCGCTGCGCGCGGTTTCTTTGCGGACAAACTTCAGGATGGCGGTTGTGGTCAGATTCCAGCATTCATCCGTCGGGCTTTGCAGTACGTCTGAGATCACTTGCAGCGCAACTTCTACCTCGGGCTGCCACCAGCCAAACTCTAGTGCGCGGGCCATTTTCAGCACGGCCACTTGCATGGACTGACGCGGGGTTTCTACGCTGCTACCCGCCTGCAACTGCACGAGGGGCTCCGGGAAGTGCCAGGCGCTGAGCATCTCACAGGCGGCGTTCTCGGCATTGCTCGCACCGGAGGCTCCGGTCGAGAGAATGCCCAGAAGCGTCGGCAAGCCAGACAACACGGCGGCGATGAAGATTTCATCGAGCTTGGCATCAAAGCGCTGGCTGGCGTATTCCCGCGCCAGCCTGGCGGCAAAACGCAGATTGGTGACTGCGGCATGCAAGTCTGCCACTGCGTGGGGGCGATCCGGCAACAAGCTGGCTTCGGCCACCGGGCCGTTGGCAAAGCGTTCCAGAAACGGCGTAATGCCATACAGCGCGAGGCAGTTTTCGACCGAGACCACGTCGGCCGACAAGCTGGTGCGTTCACGATGGTTGACGGTACGCAGCACTTGCGCCGTCAGCAGCGGATCACGCAACACAATATCGACCAGATCAACCGGCCGCACCCGGTCGGGCCGGCGCAGCATCGGCAGCAACAAATCCTTGCTGGCTTGCAGCATGGGCAGCGGGCGGTTGGTCCACTCCGCAATCCATGGTGCAAATGAGGGGGCTAGATTGACTGCCATATCAAAAGCTTGCTGTGTTTCCAGTCGCCAATATCGATGGTTTTGTCCGGTGTCTGACCGGGCACACCAAAGCTGTTGCTGATCAACCGGCAATCAGGCCGGCATTCTGCCTTGACCTTCTGCCACAGGCGCGGCATTGGTTCAGGTGACAAGTAAGCATAGACCACATCAAACCCGGCCAGATTCTGGGTAAACGCATCAGCGCGACGCCAGTCTGCCCGAGCGCCCAATCGCCAGCGCCCGATCAACCAGGGCAGCCAGGCCATTTCCACCCCGGTGACTGTTACATCCGGCCGGTGCTTGCCCAACCAGGCCAACACCGTGCCCGTACCACCACCAAGATCGATCACATGGGCATTGGACGGAATTTCTTGCGACAACAAAGCCAGCGCACGCCGGTTGCTTAAATACAGGGGCACCCGGCTTTGAACTGCACCGGCAGAGACCAGGAACAACAACACAAACGCCACCAGCCACAGCCATGGCGGCACCTGCCAGCTCAATGCCGCCAGTATGGCGGCCGGAAAACACAGGTGGATAACACACCACCAGCGACCGTCATGCCAGAACCAGGCAAGCAGCGCGGAGGTAACGCCACCGACCAACGCCAGCAACCCGACCGGGGTTTCCGGTGCAAACCACCACAGCAGCGCCATGACGGCGACCGCCAGCAACTGCAACAGGACAAAACGCAACGGCTGTGGCATTAACTTGCCCCAGACGCCACCTTGCCAGCCACTTTAGAGGCCACTTCGGACGCCGGAATGGCTTTGGCTTCCTGATCGATCCCGGCCTGCCGGCGAATTTCGGCTTCGGCTTCTTTGTTCAGTACCACAATGCTGATCCGGCGATTCACCGGCGCATAAATATTGGTGGTATCCAGCGGCACTTGCTCGGCAAAGCCATTGACCCGCAGGATCTTGTCCGTGGACAGCCCACCACCGGCCAGCAGCTCGCGGCGCGAGGCATTGGCGCGATCCGACGAGAGTTCCCAGTTGGAATAGCCGCGCTGGCCAGAGGCAAATGGCTGGGCGTCGGTGTGACCAGACAGCGAGAGATCATTGGGGACGTCGTTCAGCAGCTTGCCGATTTCATCCAGAATGTCTTTGGCGTAGGGTTCCAGTTCGCTGCTGCCTGACTTGAACATGGGCCGGTTCTGGTCATCCACAATCTGGATGCGCAACCCTTCTGCCACCATATCGAGCTTGAGCTGTTTCTTGTACTGCGCCAGTTTGCTGTTGCTCTTGGCCTTGTCGTCCATTAGCGCTTCAAACTTCTTTTTCAGCTCGCTAAGACGCCGCCGATCCTTGGCTTGCTCGTCTTCCTGAACAGCGCCCTTTTTCATCTGGCCCACTTGCTGGGTCAAATCTTTGCCGCCACCTTTGATCAGCGAATCGGCATCACCCGCGCCCTCGCCACCCCGGCGGGCAATCTTGAGCGGGTTGGAGAAATAATCGGCAATCCCCTTGAGGTTGCCTTTGGATACCGAACCCAACAGCCACATCAGCAGAAAGAACGCCATCATGGCCGTCATGAAGTCAGCGTACGCAATCTTCCAGGCGCCGCCATGGTGTCCATGACCGCCTTTCTTGATGCGCTTGACCACTATGGGGCGTTGTGAGTCGTCGCTCATGGCATTTGCTCAGAAAATCGGGTTTCAACAGCCGCAAAACCTGGCGGCCATCGTGGTGAAGAAAATCCCGCTCGCAAGACCTGCGAAGCGCAGACAGTCCATCTCGAGCAGGCAAACAAACACAACGCGGCCACTGGGGCCATCTTCGCTGTGCTTACTTGCCCTTGGCGTTCTTCACGTAATCTTCCAGCTCTTTGAAGCTGGGGCGTTCTGTGCTCTCTACCGCCTTGCGGCCAAACTCCACTGCCACTTGCGGCGCGTAGCCATTCAGGCTGGCCAGCAATGTCGTTTTCACGGCGTTAAAAGCCTGAGTGGCAGCGGCTGCACGGGCTTCCAGCACGGAAGCGATCGGGCCCACAAAGCCGTACGCCAGCAAAATACCCATAAAGGTACCGACCAGCGCCGCACCAATCAGCTTGCCCAGTTCTGAAGGCGGCAAATGCAATGAACCCATGGTGTGCACCACACCCATCACCGCAGCCACGATACCAAACGCCGGCAAACCGTCTGCCAGTTTGGAAATCACGGTTGAGGGCACAGCGGCTTCGTGATGGTGGGTGTCGATTTCGACATCCATCAGGTTTTCGATTTCAAAAGCATTGAGGTTGCCGCCGACCATCAGCCGCAGGTAATCGGTCATGAATTCGATCAGGTGATGATCGTGCGCCACTTTGGGGTATTTGCTGAATACCGCGCTGCTGTGCGGATCGTCTACATCTGCTTCAATCGACATCAGACCTTCCTTGCGGATTTTGGTCAGAATCTCGAACTGCAGCGCAAACAAATCCATGAAGAAGTTTTTGTTGTACGGCGAGCCTTTGAAAATCGAAGGCGCAGCCTTGAGGGTGGCTTTCATTGGCTTGCCGCCATAGCCCACGATCAAGGCACCGATCCCGCCACCAAAAATAATGACGATTTCGGTCGGTTGCCACAGCACGGCCAGTTCGCCGCCGTGCACCGCATAGGCGCCGAAAATACAAGCGACCATGAATATGTAACCAATAATGACAAACATGCGCCGTGTTTTCCCGGTATTACCGCTCTGTTATTGGAGGGAGCATCACTCTGGCGCCGATATCGCACCGGCACCCATATTGTGTTCAATCAGCGTATGTAGCGTCCCGGATGACCCGGAATATTCATTATGAATACGCCTCCCGTACCGCAGTTTAGTTGCAGTGCAAGGAGGCGACAACCGCCAATCAATCCCACAGCGGCATTTGCGCCACGGCTTGCCGTACCGGGCCGAAGCTCATGCGGTGAACCGGACACGGACCAAGCGCTTTGAGCGCGGCCAGATGTGCCGCCGTTGGATAGCCTTTGTGCTGGGCAAAACCGTAACCCGGCCAGCGGGTTTCGTATTCTGCGACTTCATGGTCTCGCGCCACTTTGGCAAGGATGGATGCGGCTGAAATGCAGGCGTGCAGCGCATCGCCGCCCACTACGGTTTCTACTGCACATGCCAATCCGGGTGCGCGGTTGCCATCAATCAGCGCTTTGTCCGGCGTGATCTGCAGGCCTGCAACCGCGCGCTGCATGGCCAGCATGGTGGCGTGCAGAATGTTGATCTGGTCGATTTCTTCATGGGTGGCAAAGGCAATCGACCATGCCAGCGCGCGTTCCTTGATTTGCGGAAACAGGCGCTCGCGTTGTTTTTCCGACAGCTTTTTGGAGTCATCCAGCCCGATCAGGCCGTGGTTGTCCGGCAAGATCACCGCTGCCGCATATACAGAACCCGCCAGCGGACCACGTCCGGCTTCATCCACCCCACACACCAGCATGCTTATCTCCGCTTGTTCAGCAAGGCTACGACGGCCTGCGCGGCCCGCTCCGCCGCATTGCAACGCAGTTGCTCATGAAAGGCGGTAAAACACTGATCCAGTCGGGCGCCAAAGCGCTTGTCGTCCACCATATTGGTGACGGCCTGCAGCAGGTTTTCCACGGTTGCATCATGTTGCAGCAGTTCAGGCACAACAAAACCGCCAGCCAGCGCATTGGGCAGGCTCACGTATGGTGTTTTGATCTTTTTCTTGACCATGCGGTAGGTCAGATTGGAGAGCTTGTAAGTCACCACCAACGGGCGTTTGGCCAACATGGCTTCCAGCGCGGCGGTGCCGGAGGCGACGATAATTGCGTCAGACGCCAGCATGGCGTCATGGGCATGGCCAAACATCAGGCGGAACGGGAGTTCTTGCGCGCCCATCTGCCACATGCGCACCTCGAACATATCCCGCGTTTCCCGCGTGATAAACGGCACCAGAAAGACAGCGTGCGGATAGCGCTCTGCCAGTTGTTTTGCCGTTTCGATGAATAACGTGGCGTGCAGTTCCAGTTCGCTCTGACGGCTGCCGGGCAGCATGGCAAACGCCAGTGCCTTGTCGCTGATGCCCAGTTGCTCACGATACGCTTCGCGATTGGGCTCCAGCGGGAACATGTCCGCCAGCGGGTGGCCGACATAGGTCGCGGGAATGCCGGCCTGCCGGTAAAGCGGCTCTTCAAACGGGAACAGCAGCAATACGTGCGATACGGCCTTGGCAATTTTCTTGAGCCGCTCGCTGCGCCAGGCCCAGATTGACGGGCTGACGTAGTGAATGGTGGTAATGCCAGCCGCCTTGGCAGCAGCTTCAAGACCCAGGTTGAAATCCGGCGCATCAATGCCGATGACCAGGTCCGGACGCTCGCGAATAATGGCCTGCTTGAGCTGCCGGCGAATGCGCAGCAGCTCGGGCAAATGGCGAATAACCTCGACATAGCCGCGCACCGCCAGTTTTTCCATGGGCACGACCGAATGTGCACCCAAGGCCTTCATTTTAGGGCCGGCAATACCGGAAAAGCGCGCGTCAGGAATCAAGCGCTGCAGCGCTTCAATCAGCTGTGCGCCCAGCAAATCGCCCGAGGCTTCGCCGGCGACAATGGCAATGCGCGGGCCGCTACCGGTTTGGGGAAAGAGTCGATCAATCATCGGCTCGACAGTATCTGGATTAAATGTTGGAAAAAGGCGTGAAGGCAACCAGTCATGGGCTTAGCGGATAAAACCGCGCTCGCTCGTCCGGATAAAACCGGTAAAGCGCGCGACATCTGCAGAGCTTGCGGCCAGTTCATCCAGCGCGGTCAGCGATTCGTCCAGCGAGAGGCTTTGCCGGTATAACACACGGTAAGCCTTTTTGACCTGGGCAATTTGTTCGGAGGTAAACCCGTGCCGGCGCATGCCTTCGCTATGTACACCGGCAGGCTTGGCACGGTTGCCCGCGGCCACCACAAAGGGCGGGACATCCTGCGAGATGGCGGCAGTAAAAGCCGACATAGCATACGCGCCAATTTTGCAGAACTGGTGCACCGTGGTGAAGCCGCCCAGGAAGGCAAAATCGTCCACGTCTACGTGACCAGCCAAGGTGACATTATTGGCAAAAATGGTGCTATTACCGATGCGGCAATCATGCGCAATATGGACATAGGCCATGATCCAGTTATTGTCGCCAACACTGGTCAGCCCCTGATCCTGGACAGTACCGGTGGACACCGTGACATTCTGGAAAAAAGAATTGTCATTGCCTATCACCAGCCGCGTGGGTTCGCCTTTGTATTTCTTGTCCTGCGGATCACAACCAATGCTGCCAAACGAATAAAACCGGTTGCGCTCGCCAATAGTGGTAACGCCGGAAATGACCA
This sequence comes from Silvimonas sp., assembly GCA_030151005.1. Classification (GTDB taxonomy): domain Bacteria; phylum Pseudomonadota; class Gammaproteobacteria; order Burkholderiales; family Chitinibacteraceae; genus Silvimonas. Next base: position 27,184 of record JASLES010000114.1, on the reverse strand, counting down.
CATGCGCATCGACCACGGTATTCGCCCCGATGGTGACATCAGGCCCGATCACGACATAGGGGCCAACGATGACGCTGTCATGCAACTTTGCCTTGGGGTCTACCACCGCTGTCGGATGGATGTTTGCCATATCCGTCGATCCTGGAAAAAATTCTGGCGGGCTGCTGGCCCGCCGGTTTTACAAGGTTACTGCCGCGCCGCACTGCGTGGCGGCGGGCTGGTCGTGCATGTGCTTATTTGTTGACTTTGCGTTCAGCGCACATCAGATCGGCTTCAGCGGCAAGTTCTTCGCCAACATAAGCCTTGGCCTGATATTTGTAGATGCCACGCTTTTGCGCAACCATCTCGACGCACAAGGTCAACTGATCGCCCGGCAGCACCTGACGCTTGAAACGGGCGTTATCGATGCCGGCAAAGAAATACAGGGTGCCATCCGTGGGCATGCGGCCTTCGGATTTGAACGACAGCACACCAGCAGCCTGGGCCAGCGCTTCCATGATCAACACGCCCGGCATAACCGGGTATTGCGGAAAATGGCCCTGAAAGAACGGCTCATTGATGGTCACGTTCTTGAGTGCCTTGATCGACTTGCCCAGTTCCAGTTCAACCACGCGGTCGATCAGCAAGAACGGGTATCGGTGTGGCAGATACTTGACGATCTCGTTGATGTCCATCGTCTCGCTCATTATTCCTCCTGCGCGTCGCCTGCCAGCAAGGCAGCGACCTGTTTCTCGAGTTGTTTGACCTTGCTGTTCGTGACATCAAGGCGCCGCAGATGCACGGCATTTTTCGCCCATTGGTCTTGCGGAGCCGCGGGGATCGGGCCGCCGTAGACGCCAGGCTCACGGATACTTTTGGTCACTGCGGTGGCGGCCAGAATGACTGTGCCATCCGCAATCTCCAGGTGGCCGCCAATCATGGCCGCACCGCCAATCTGGCAGCGCGCGCCGATGCGTGTGGAGCCGGCAATACCGACACACGATGCCATGGCGGTGTGTTCACCAATCTGGCAGTTATGACCAATCATGATCAGGTTATCGATGCGCGCACCGTTGGCAACGATGGTGTCTTCCAGCGCGCCACGATCAATGGTGGTGTTAGCACCAATTTCGACGTCGTCACCAATGATGGCGCGACCAATTTGCGGGATTTTTTCCCAATGATCGGCGGCCCAGGCATTGCCAAAACCGTCTGCACCAATCACGGCACCCGGATGCAAAATCACGCGCTCGCCGATAATGCATTCGGCCATCAGGCAAGACTGCGGGTACATGCGTGCACCCGCCCCCACTTGGGCGCGTTCGCCCACATAGGCCTGCGGCATGATCACCGCGCCAGGACCGATCACCGCTCCGGCACACACCGTAGCGTTGGGCCCGACTTCGGCATCTGCCGCGACAATGGCCGTAGGGTCGACATACGCCGCCGGATGTACGCCAGCACGTACGGCCGGAACCGGATGCAGCAAAGCCGCTGCACGCGCGTAGTACAGATACGGGTTGTCGGTGAGGATATGCGGCGTCGTGACGCCTTCGGCATCTGCCGGCTTGAGCAATACGCAAGCGGCTTTGCAATCCGTCAGCAATTCTTTGAACTTAGGATTGGTCAGGAACGTCAGGGCGTCTGGCGTAGCGCCTTCCAGCGAGGAAACACGCGTAACCTCGCTATCTGCGCCGCAGAGTTCACCACCAAGTTTTGCTACCAGTTGGGACAAACGCATAGTCAGGTCACTTACTTGTCCGCCAGGGCCTTGAGCACCTTGTCGGTAATGTCGATACGCGGGCTATGGAACGCGGCTTCCTGCAAGATCAGATCAAATTTCTCGACCTGCGCAATCTGCTGGACTGCGTTGTTCACACGCTCCTGAATGCCGGCCAGTTCTTCGTTGCGGCGCGAATTCAGATCTTCGTTGAGTTCGCGCGACATGCGCTGGTAATCCAGGTTGAGCTTGACCAACTGACGCTCTTTATCTTTGCGGTCCGCATCGGTCAGGCCGCCTTTATCGAGCACCAGCTGCAAGGATTTACCCTGATCGGCAATTTTCTGCACATCGGCACGACGGCCTTCGAACTCTTTCTCCAGCCGTTTGGTGGCGCGTTGCGCCGGGGCCGAGTCTCGCAAGATACGGTCCACGTCGACAAAGCCGATTTTCAGCGACGGATCGGCCGCGCTGGCAACACCGCAAACCAGCAACAGCACACACAGAAAGATACCAGGCAGTCGTGCAAATTTCATGCTTTAACCTCGTTCAAACCCGAAATCAGAAGATATTCCCGATCTGGAACTGGAAGGATTCCAACTTGTCGGATTCGTCCTTCTTCAGTGCCTTGGCCAGCGAGAACTTCAACGGACCAATCGGCGACACCCATGAGAATGACGCGCCCGTAGAGTAACGCATGCTACCCGCCGGCACGTCATCGGTCGGGCCGCGCACCAGACCAGAATCAACAAACAGGGACAAACGCGTGCTCTTGTCGTTCTTCAAGCCCGGCATCGGGAAGAACAGTTCCAGACTGTTGGTCAACATGCGGTTGCCCCCCATGCCGTCACCGTTCTCATCCTTCGGACCAATGGTACCGTAGGAGAAACCGCGCACCGAATTCACGCCACCCGCGTAATAATTCTTGTAGAACGGATAGGTGGTATTGCCATAGGTGCCACCATACCCGCCTTGCAGGTTCCATTCCAGCGCGGTGCCTTCGTCGCCAAACGGAATCCAGTACTGGCTGTTGAGGCCCAGACGATAGTACTTGAGATCGGACGACGGAATGGCCGCTTCGGCCGAGGTGCTGAAGTTCCAGCCCTTGGTCGGGTAAGAGGCGCTGTCACGCGTGTCACGACCAAACTTGGTGTTCACGCTGAAAGTACCCGTTTTGGCACCATATTCGTTCACGAACTCGTTCACGTACTTTGGCGTGTTCGCGTTGGTAATGATCTCAAGGTTGTCATAGGCAATGCCCATGCCTACCGAGTTGAATTCGGTGACCGGCAAGCCAAAGTTCAGCGCACCACCCCAGCCGCTGGTGGTGTAGTTACCCAGGCTGTTGTAAGACGGGTCGGTATCCCGCTTGTAGAAGTTCCAGCCCATCGAGATCCCGTCCGGCGTGGCGTACGGATCACTCAGACCCAGCGAGTACACACGCTGGGCGGAACTGTTGTTGAACTCGGCCGAGAACGCCTTGCCGCTACCCAGGAAGTTGGTCTGCGAGACGGAGGCAATCAGCACCACACCCTCAGACTGACCGTAACCGGCGCCAATATTGAACTGGCCGGTTTTCTTCTCGGTCACTTTGACGTTCATGTCCACTTGATCCGGCGACTCGGGCACCGGTGGCGTATCAATGGTGACTTCCTGGAAGTAATCGAGCTGATTCAGACGCTGCTTGGAGCGATCTACCTTGGAGGCATCGTACGGTGCCGACTCAAGCTGACGCAGTTCGCGGCGAACCACTTCATCACGCGTCATGGTATTGCCGGTGATGTTGATGTTGCGCACGTACACCTTGCGGCCCGGATCAACATAGAAGGTAAACGCCACAGTGTGGTTCACCTTGTCGACTTCGGGCACGGCGTTGACGTTGGCGAAGGCGTAACCATCGTTACCCAGCTTGCCGGAAATCGCCGTCGTGGCCTTGTTCAGCTTGGAGCGGTTGAAGATTTCGCCCGGCTTGATGTTGACCATTTTTTCAAGCTCGGCCTGCGAGAGCGTGCTTTCGCCAGCAAACTTGATATCACTGACCGTGTATTGCGGACCTTCGGTCATGTTGATGGTCAGGAAGACGGTTTCTTTGTCTTCCCCGATCGCCACCTGGGTGGAATCGATGTTGTACTCCAGATAACCCCGGTCCATATAGTAGGAACGCAGGGTTTCCAGGTCGGCCGTCATTTTCTGGCGGGAGTACTGATCGTCACGCGTGTACCAGCTGAACCAGCCCGGCGTGGACATGCTCATCTCGTCCAGGAGCTTGCTTTCTTTGAAGACGTGCGAGCCCACCAGGTTGACCTGCTGGATCACCGCAGTTGCGCCTTCCGAGATATCAAACTGGATACCGACGCGATTGCGTTCAAGACGGGTTTGCGAGGTCTTGATCTGCACGGAGTAACGACCGCGGGAGTAATACTGCTGCTTGAGTTCCTGCACGGCAGCATCCAGCACGCCCTGATCAAAGATACGGCCTTCGGTAAAGTTCTGGCTCTTGAGCGCGGTCTTGATCTGGTCTTTATCCATCAACTTGGCGCCGTTGATGTTGATCTGCGCAATCGTCGGACGTTCGTCCACGGTCACGATCAGCACATCCCCGCTGCGTTCCAGACGGACATCGTTGAAAAAGCCGGTGGCATACAGCGCCTTGATGGCTTGCTGCGCCTTGCTGTCATCCAGGTTCTCGCCCACTTTTACGGGCAAGTAATTGAACACCGTGCCAGCGTCAGTGCGCTGCAGGCCCTCTACCCGGATATCCTTCACCACAAAAGCATCGATGGCCCAGACAGGGAGCGCACTGAAAGACAATGCTGCGCCAAGCATCAAGGAAAGCGGTTTTAATTTCATTGTGTCGGATCGGAAACTGGCAGTACTCAACCAGAGATAAGTCGGAAGAAATCGTTATATAGCGCTAGCGCCATTAACCCGGCAATAAACGCAAGGCCTAACCGCATGCCGAACGCTTGTACCCGCTCAGGGACCGGCCGTCCGGTCACCAGTTCGGCGGTATGATACAGCAAATGACCGCCATCCAGCAGCGGCACAGGTAGCAGGTTCAAAACAGCCAGTGAAAGACTGATTCGGGCCAGTGTTTCGATGAAGGGCAACAGCCCCATCTGGGCCGATCGCCCGGCCATATCAGCCAGGGTAACCGGACCGCCTATCTGCTTGACAGAGACGTGGCCCACAATCATGCGACCAAACATCTGCAAGGTGAACTTGATCGTGTCGATCACCTTGTTCCAGGCCGCGCCAACGGCCTCTACCGGGCCATAGCGCAGTTGCATCTGTTGCGCGCTCCAGCGCGCCTCGTCCAGTCTGGGCGCCAGCCCCAACTGGCCAATATGCTCACCCTTGACCACCACCTCATGTGGCATCACGACTTTGTTCAGCGTTTGTCCGCGCCGTTCCAGCACCAGATTGACCGGCACCACAGGGTAACGCATGACGGCCTGTTGCAGCACGCTCCAACTTTGCATCGGCTTGCCATTTACCGACACGATCCGATCACCCGGCTTGATATCTGCTGCCGCAGCAGCGCTATCCGGGGCTACCTGCCCAATCACGGCCGTAATTGGCAAAGGCGAAATACCAAAACGATCAATCAGCCCGGCGTCGATCTCGCCCAGGTTAGTCCGGGCGGGGTCCACCGCGATCGTGGCGTCACCAGACTGGCTGTGCACAGCCAGCTCAAACGGCTCATGCCTGCTGGCAGCATCAATCAGGAACTCGGCCAGATCATCCCAGGTTTTAACAGGTTTGTTATCAATGGCATCGATGCGATCACCCGCTCGCAAGCCAATTTGTTGCGCCGGGGAGCCTTGCGTGACATCGGCCAGTACCGGCTTGAGGGTTGTCACGCCAGAGATAAACAACACCCAGTAAAACAATAATGCCAGCAACAGATTAGCCGCCGGCCCTGCCACGGCCACGGCCATTTTCTTGAGCGGGTGTTGCTGGTTGAATGAACGCGGCAAGTCTTCCGGCTCAACCGGGCGCTCGCGCTCATCAAGCATCCGCACGTAGCCACCCAAGGGCACGGCGGCCAATTGCCAGGTTGTTTCGCCCCGCTGCCAGGACAGCAGTTTTTTGCCGAACCCGATAGAGAACGTCAGCACTTTGATACCGCAGCGACGCGCCACCCAGTAATGACCCAGTTCATGAAAGGTCACCAGAATGCCGATCGTCACCACAAAGGCGAGCACAGAGATTAATACGCTCATGGCGTCAGCTTTGCGCCGCCAGCCAGCGTTGTGCGGTCAGGCGGGCCAAACTATCCGCCTGCTGCAGGGCGTCCAGCGAATCTGCCTTGCAGTCGCCCACACAGGTCTCCAGCACCTCTTCGATCAGCACCGGAATCTGCGTGTAGCCCAGTTGCCGCTCCAGAAATGCGGCCACGGCAATCTCGTTCGCGGCATTAAGTACGGCGGTCGCAGCGCCGCCCGCCCGCAGCGCCTCAAAAGCCAGGCGCAAACAGGGCGTGCGCACCAGATCCGGCGCTTCAAAGTCCAGCCGACCCACGCTAAAGAGATCCAGCGACTTCACGCCTGACTCAACGCGCTGCGGATAGGACAATCCGTAAGCAATCGGGGTCCGCATGTCTGGCGTACCCAGTTGCGCCAGCACCGAGCCGTCAGCATATTCAACCATCGAATGGATGATGCTTTGCGGGTGCACGACTACCGTGATTTCATCGGGCCCGGCGTTGAACAACCAGTGCGCCTCAATGACTTCCAGCCCCTTGTTCATCATGGTGGCGGAGTCGACGGAGATCTTGCGTCCCATGGACCAGTTGGGGTGTTTGACCGCTTCTTCCGGCGTAACGCTGGAAAGCGTCTTTACCGGGCGAGTACGAAATGGACCGCCGGACGCGGTCAGCAAAATGCGCTTGACCCCTGCCTGGGCCAGCGTGCCGCGATAGGGGTGTTCCCGGTGCGCGCGCGGCAGCACCTGGAAAATGGCGTTGTGTTCGCTGTCGATCGGTAGCAATTGCGCGCCGCTGGCATTGACGGCATCCATAAAGAGCTTGCCGGCCAGAACCAGCGTTTCCTTGTTGGCCAGCAACACCCGTTTGGCCGCCCGGGCGGCAGCCAGAGTTGGGCGCATGCCTGCCGCACCGACAATCGCGGCCATCACCATGGTGACTTCTGGCGCGGTGGCAACTTGTTCCAGCGCCGCTTCGCCACACAGCACCTCGGTCTCGCTACCCGCGATCTTGAGCAGACCTCGCAGTGCTTCGGCAGATTGCTCATCCAGCACGACGGCATAGCGCGGGGCGTGTTGGCAGCATTGTTCCGTCAACTTGTCGAGTTGCGTGGCGCCAGTCAGCGCGTAGACACGGAACTGACCAGCGTGGCGGGCGACCACATCAAGGGTACTCACCCCGATGCTGCCGGTAGAACCCAGCACGGTCAGCGTTTGGATTGCGCTCATGGTTACTGCCCGAAATTCGTTTTGTCGAGATTAATCAGCGTGCCGCCACAATGGCGGGCGTCATGCCTGAATCAGCCAGGGCCATGCCAGTGCCGCCACAGGCAACAGGGCAATCAGGCTATCTACACGATCCAGCACACCACCGTGCCCTGGCAGTAACTGGCTACTGTCTTTGATGCCGGCCTGGCGCTTGAACAGAGACTCCATCAGATCACCCACAATGGACACCGCAGTCAGACACCAGCCCGCCAGCAGCATCTTCCACCAGGCGATCCCCGCCACATGACCCATGACCAGGACATAGACCCCTACCGCAATCAACGCGCCCGCCACGCCTTCCCAGGTTTTACCGGGACTAATGGCCGGGGCAAGCTTGTGCTTGCCAAACGCCTTGCCAGAGAAATACGCCGCGGTATCTGCCACCCAGGCAACGACCATTACCGCCAGAAGACCAGAGGCACCAGCCTGCGCCCGCAATGCGGCGAGCGCAATACCCGCCGCCACCAGCAGCAAAATACCCGGCAAGCAGCCCTTGAGCGCGGTGTTCTGCAGGTTCCAGCGAAACTTGAGCCACAACGGGGCAACCACAATCCAGAACGCTGCTGCTACAGCCAGAATGGGCCAAACCCAAGGTTCGCGGAACACAAAGAATTCTGGAGGCGCCAGCAACTCAACCAGCACGCCAACCGTTACACCCAGAGCAATGCGGCCAGCGGAGCCAAATTTGCATAAATCGCCCCACTCCCAGGCGCCCAGCGCGGTTACCAGCGCGGCAAACACCACCCAGCCGGAATGCGGCAGCAAATAAAGCGCACACAAAACCAGTGGTATCAAAACCAGTGCAGTCAGAACTCGGGTAATCAGCATTTCAGGACGCCGCGCTTTGAGGATGCAGTTGTTCGCTGATGCGGCCAAACCGGCGCTCACGCCCCTGATACCAGGCCACGGCCTGGGCCAGAGCGTCGTAATCGAAGTCAGGCCAGAGCATGTCGGTGAAGTAGAGTTCGGCGTAAGCCAGTTGCCACAACAGGAAGTTACTGATGCGCCGTTCACCGCCGGTGCGGATAAACAGATCCGGCTCTGGTGCGTAGGCCATGGCCAGATACGGCGTCAGGTCGGACTCTTCAATGCGCGATCCTGCCAGTTCCGGGCGATCTTTGAGCATGCGCTCAGTGGCCTGCAGGATGTCCCAGCGACCACCGTAATCGGCAGCAATAGATAATGTCACGCCCGCATTGTCAGCAGTACGGGCCTCAGCGGATTCAATCCACTGCACTAGTTCTGGTGCAAAGTGGCTGCGGTCGCCCACGATCTTGAGCCGGATGCCGTTCTCGTGCATGCGATCCACTTCGGATTGCAGCACCTTGAGAAACAATCCCATCAAGAATGAGACTTCGTCGGCCGGTCGGCGCCAGTTTTCGCTACTAAAGGCAAACACGGTGAGGTAGCGGATGCCTAGCTTGTCACACGCTTTCACCGCTGCCCGTAATGCATCGACCCCTTTTTTGTGGCCGAATACGCGGGGCATCAGGCGCTGTTTGGCCCAGCGTCCGTTGCCATCCATGATGATTGCAACATGACCGGGTACACCAGACAGTTCATCCGGGGTGTCCAGCGTGGAACTACGAAAAATACTCACCCGTCACCTCTTTGAGGACTTTCGACAACGACCGCAGCAACGCAGACTTAAACCGTCAGCAGTTCTTTTTCTTTTTCAGCCAGGGCCTTGTCGACCTCGGCGATGTATTTGTCAGTCAGCTTTTGCACTTCTTCCTGGCCACGACGCTCTTCGTCTTCGGAGATTTCCTTGTCCTTGAGCAGGTTTTTCAGGTCGTTATTGGCATCGCGCCGGATGTTGCGGGTCGATACGCGAGCGCCTTCGGCCTCGGTACGCACCACCTTGATCAGGTCTTTACGACGCTCTTCAGTCAGCATGGGCATCGGCACGCGAATCTGGTCGCCATTGGTGGCCGGGTTCAGACCGAGGTCAGAATCGCGAATGGCCTTTTCCACCTTGCCAACCATGTTCTTTTCATAGGGTTGCACGGCGATGGTACGGGCATCTGACAGCGACACGTTGGCCACCTGGTTCACCGGCACCATAGAGCCGTAGTAATCCACCTGAATGTGATCCAGCAGGCCGGTATGAGCGCGACCGGTACGTACCTTCATCAGGTCGGTCTTGAGCGCCTCAAGGGTCTTCTGCATGCGGGTTTCAGTGTCTTTCTTCAAGTCAGCGATCATGATTCAAACCTCATCAAGCGTGGCCAGCAGAGCAGTGGGTCACGCCAAATCAAAAACCGGCCGCGTTTTACCACGACCGGCAAGAAAACAATGGGTCAGGCCCCGGCGTAACTCAGCAGTGTACCAGCGTACCTTCATCTTCCCCAAGCACCACGCGCTTGAGCGCGCCAGCCTTGAAGATGCTAAATACGCTGATGTTCATCTTCTGGTCACGACAGAGCGCAAACGCGGTGGCGTCCATGACCTTGAGATTGCGGGAAATAGCTTCGTCAAACGTGACGGTGTGATAACGCACCGCATCCGGATTCTTCTTGGGGTCGTCGGTGTATACGCCATCGACCTTGGTGGCCTTGAGCACAATGTCTGCGCCCACTTCCATGCCACGCAGCGCCGCCGCGGTGTCCGTGGTAAAGAACGGGTTGCCGGTACCGGCACCAAAGATCACGACCTTGTTTTCTTCCAGATAACGGATGGCCTTGCCACGGATATAGGGCTCAGCAACTTGCTGAATAGTCAGGGCCGATTGCACACGGCTGACGATGCCTGCGTGGCGCATGGCGTCCTGCAGAGCCAGCGCGTTCATCACAGTCGCCAGCATGCCCATATAGTCAGCAGTGGCGCGATCCATACCTGCCGCTGCCGGTGCTACACCGCGGAAAATATTGCCGCCACCGATCACGATGGCCACCTGCACGCCCAGGTCAACGACAGCCTTGATTTCCTGGACAATGCGCTCGATGGTGACACGATTGATGCCGTAGCTGTCCTCACCCATCAGGGCCTCACCAGACAGTTTCACCAAGATGCGTTTGTATTTGGTATCGGGGCTCATTCGGGTTCCTTTTGTGAGGGATCTTCAGGATGTGACGGGCCGGCTCATGGCCAGCCGAAGTATGCACTTTGCGATGCCACTCGAACATGGCAAAGCACACACCGGGCGAACAAACGCCGCGCGTCGCCGCGCGGCGTTGTTGTTTGATGCTTCTCCGGCAAGATAGACAATCTTGCCGGTTTTGCCCGCCTTTACCCTGTCTGAGCCGTTATAGCACAGCATGGGAAAAACCGGGCGCCGTGCGGCGATCAGACCTTGGCAGCGGCAGCCACTTCAGCGGCGTAGTCCACAACCTTCTTCTCGATCCCTTCACCAACCACGAACATGGTGAACGCATCAACCTTGGCGCTGTTCTCGGCCAGCAGTTTTTCAACGGTCTGGTCCGGGTTCTTCACGAACGGCTGACCCAGCAGAGTCACTTCAGCCAGGTACTTGGTCACGCGGCCTTCAACCATCTTGGCAACGATGTCAGCCGGCTTGCCCGATTCAGCAGCTTGCGCGGTGTAGATCTTGCGTTCGGATTCCAGCAGTTCGGCCGGAACCTGGTCTTTGGACACACACACCGGCTTGGAAGCAGCCACGTGCATGGCGATATCCTTGCCCAGTTGCTCGTCGCCACCTTGCAGGGCAACCAGCACGCCAATCTTGGAGCCGTGCAGGTAAGCCGCCAGTTGACCGGTGGTTTCGTAACGCACAGCGCGGCGCAGGGTGATGTTTTCTGCCAGCTTGGAGATCACAGCCTTGCGGTGTTCTTCAACGGTAGCACCGTCGACGGTCACGTTGGCCAGCGCTTCAACGTCAGTCACGTTGGATTCAGCAACTGCCTTCACGGCCAGCGCAGCAAACGCCAGGAAGTTGGCATCCTTGCCCACAAAGTCGGTTTCGCAGTTCACTTCGATCAGCGCGCCCAGCTTCTTGTCGCCAGAGATGAATGCAGCCACGGTGCCTTCAGCAGCGGTACGACCAGCCAGCTTGGAAGCCTTGTTGCCGGACTTGATACGCAGTGCTTCTTCAGCAGCCTTGATATCGCCACCCGCTTCAACCAGGGCTTTCTTGCATTCCATCATACCCATGCCGGTCAGTTCGCGCAGTTCGCCGACCAATTTTGCGGTAATTTCCGCCATAGTGATTCTCCTGAAATTCGAATGTGTCTCTGGATACTTGCGAAAAAGGGGCGCAACGCCCCTTTTTCATGCAGATTCTAGCGAGCTGAAATTACGCTTGCGCTTCAGCGGCAGCTTCCACAACTTCCTGCACAGCCTGGTTACGACCTTCCAGCACGGCATCAGCCACGCCACGGGCGTACAGACGGATAGCGCGGGAGGAGTCATCGTTACCCGGGATGATGAAGTCGATGCCTTCCGGATTGTTGTTGGTATCAACAACGCCGATCACCGGAATGCCCAGCTTCTGGGCTTCAACGATGGCACCCTTCTGGTAGCCAGTGTCGATCACGAAGATCGCGTCCGGCAGACCCTTCATATCCTTGATGCCGCCCAGCGAGCGCTCGAGCTTTTCAACTTCGCGCTTGATGTCCAGCAGCTCTTTCTTGCCGTAGCCGTTGTTTTCATCAGCCAGAATAGCGGTCAGATCTTCCAGACGCTTGATGGACTGCTTGACGGTCTTGAAGTTCGTCAGCATGCCGCCGAGCCAGCGGTGATCAACGAACGGCATACCGGCGCGTTGTGCTTCTTCAGCCAGGATTTCGCGAGCCTGGCGCTTGGTACCAACAAACAGGACAGTACCCTTGTTGGCCGACAGACGACGCACGTACTTCAGCGCCTCTTCGAACAGCGGCAGGGTCTTTTCCAGGTTGATAATGTGAATCTTGTTGCGTGCACCGAAAATGTACTGGCCCATCTTGGGGTGCCAGTAACGGGTTTGGTGACCAAAGTGGACGCCCGCTTCGAGCATCTGACGCATGCTGATAGACATAAAACTGAACTCCGATAAGGGTTATGGCCTACCGTCCGCGTTGCACGCCAGGGTCAGATAATAGATTGACCCCTTGTGGCGCACCCTTAATGGCGGACAGGGAAGATTTCCGCGAAATGCGAAAGCGCAAGATTATAACCTGATTGTGACAACTCGCTCAAGTCGTGCGAAACGACAAAAACGCAGCGCGTATTTTACGGTGCCTTCACACCGGCACACGCTGGCGCATCCGTGGTTGCGCACACGCTGGCAAGCCGGGCCTGCGCGTCAGTCATTAGCGACTGATCGGTCATGGCACGCGCCAGTTCAAGTTGCAGCGCAAAGTCATCGGCGAGCCACGCAGGGTTGGCCAAAGTGCGATCCAGCACCAACCCCTGCTGCAACGCTTGCCAGCCCGCTGGCGCCTGCCCTTGCGCAAGCCGGCTTTGTGCAATCAGGCGCAGCGCATGGGCCCTTTCTGCGACGGGCACGGCATCACCGCGCGCCAGCACGCCGTCAGCAAGCTGCACCGCGCCTGCAGCATCGCCTTCTTGCAAGTGGATGCGGGCGGCCAGATTGGACAACTGCGCGGCAATAGCGCAATCCGCGCCGCACAGCATTTGCGACTGGCGTAGCAAGGCGCTGGCAGCTTTGGTATCTGGCATGGCCAGCAAAGCCAGTTGATAGGTAGCCTGGGCCCGCTGCGCCGAGCTGAACAGCGGGGAGTTCATGACATTCAAGGTAGCAATTGCCTGCTGTGGCTGATGCAAACGCGCCTGTGCCTGTGCAAGCCCCAGCCTGGCCTCACCCTGCCCGCTCCAGTCATCTGCCGATTGAAACAGCGCCAGAGCAGTCTGCCACTGCGCCGCCGCGTCATCCCAGCGCTGCAGTCGGCCTGCACGATTGGCGTTGGCCATTGCATTACGTGCCTGGGTGGCTACGACCATGGCGGGGGTGGGCGGGGTCGGCGCACTGCTGCACGCAGCGAGAACCCCCAACAACAGCGCCGAAAGTATGAGATACCTGACAACAATGCGCACCATGGCTCACTCCCCCCGGCTTTCCGGCACCGGCGCCGAAGCATCTGGCGCACTCACCCAGTTCCGGAACGGCCAACTGCGTTGCGCACCATTGACCAGATCATCGCCACTCTGCACCAGATCTCCGGCATTACGCACAATGGAGGGCAATTGCGGCGCAACCCCATCCACCGCTTTGCGCGCTGTCGTCGCCAGCGCGGCGGCCTCACTGGCAGTGCGGTTGGCATTATCCAGGATACCTGGCAAGCGCGCGGCAACATCTGAAGCCGCGCGATCGGCCTGCGCCAACACCTGATCTGCACGGCGCGCGGCCTGGGCAGCCTGGTCCAGCGTGGCGGGCAAGTCTTTGGCGGCGACTTGATCCAGATGCTGCAAGACCTGATCCAGCGTTTTGCGGGTTTCACGCAGTTCGGCGCTGAACTGGTTCAGGTTGGCCACGGTGCCGCGCACGTCCCCCTTGGGGTCGTTCAGATAATCCAGCGTGTCATGAATGGAGTCGATCACCGGGATGGTACGCTGACGCAGATCCGCCGCGATCTCGGACAAGCCCATCGCCGGCGCGAACACAAGCTTGCCGCCCTCCTGAATGGGGGCCGCCGTGGCAGTGCCACCGGCAATCTCTATATAGTGATCCCCCAGAAAGCCATCTTGCTGCAACAGCGCCACCGAGTCAGGTTTGACCCATTTCAGGTAGCGGTTTTCCACCAGCAACTCCACATCAACCTTGGCCTGGTCATTGAGCGCAACGCGATCCACCACACCAATCTTGAAGCCGGAAAAGCGCACCTGCATGCCAGTGCTCATGCTATTGCCACTTTCTGCAACAAAAGAAAGCCGCGTTTTGGGCGTGAAATAGCCCTGCCGAATGGCCAGTAACACCACCAGTGCAACAAAACAGAGAAAACCAGCGGCAATGAACACGCCAACCCGCCAGCCCAGCCACTGGAAACGGGCGTCGGTGTCCTTGAGATATTTAATGGGCATCAATCGATCCGGCAATCAAAACGAGCGGTGGTGACCCTCCCAATCAGGGCAGGCCGTTTTACTTTTTAGTTATATCTATCTCAGATCTCTATTTTGCAGCTCCGCCAAACCCGGCTGCGCACCCGCGCCTCTCACGAGACTTCGGTTTGCGGCATGGGGACAATCTCTTGCAGATGCCACGCCGTATCTGGTGCGCCGATGCCCACCACAATCAGCGGCACCGACAATGCCATCCCTTCAAACAAGTCTTTACAGCCACGCGGTGCAGGCTGGCTAATCCAGCCAAACCATTCCTGGTCTGCCAGCAAGTACTTTGCCTCCTGCATATAAGCACGCACCAGCACCAACTGCCGCTTGCGCTCCCGATCAAGACTGGCCGGCAATGCGGCCGCCAGTTGCGCCAGCGCCTTGCCCTCCAGCCCCAACTGGGCAAACGCCTCCTGAAAACGGACCTCCAACTGGGTCAGCGACTGATGGTGGTGATACCAGGCCGGCAGCACCAGGTTCTCCCACACCCGCAAATTACTCAGCAAACCGCCTGCGCCTTCCAGGGCACCAATTTGCCCGGGCGCCAGCGGGTTCAGAGCCTCGGCACAGGCATCAAACCGTTGCTGCATCTGCTGTTCATTACCGCAGATCAACCAGTAGCGCTGACCAGGCTCCAGGGTTTGCGTTATCCCGCCCGACAATTTCAGGAGAGCCATAACGACCACATGAAATCCAGCACAAAGATCGCACTCAGTCCGCGCACCACCGCCCGCGAGGACGCTTTGGGAATATCCGTAACATAAGGCCCAACCCGCAAACCCACATGACAGGCCAGCAAACTGGTACCCATGCCAAACAGCGCCGCCTTGGCCATGCAGGTCAATACCTGCTCCAGCGTGAGCATGCGATCAAACTCGGACACCTGATAGGTCACATCAGCCCCGGCACCCAGCAACGCGCCGCCCAGTTGTGCCGCAACCGCCAGGTAAAATGACAGCCCTACACAGGCAATGGTCATGCCCAACACGCGTGGCATGATCAAGTACGCGCCCAGCGGGATACCCATACGGTAAAGGCTGCGGATTTCACCGTGCACTTGCATGGTCGCCAATTCACTGGCCACTGCCGATGAAGACCGCGCTACCAGAATAATTGCCGCCAATAGCGGGCTGATTTCCTTGAACCCCAGGGACGCCAACAGACGCAGGGCCGCCTCCTGACTTTGGCCGTATTGGCCATGCAACATCGCCACCACAATACCGCCCAGCGCAAACCCGACCAGCAATACCAGCAGCGCTGCCTCATTACCGGTGAAGTAAATCTGCTTGAGCAACACCCGCCGGGCTGGCGCGTGGCGCAAGCCGGAGAGCGGATCAAGCACAGGAGAAAACAGACGGCGCAGCATGAAAAGGTAAAGTCCGGTGAAAGACAGCGATCACTATAACGTGCATTTTGCCGTTGTCACAAAGGCGGGCAGATGCGGCGCTCTGGAAAAGCCCATCGCCAGCCCCAAGCTCATTGAATGACGAATCGAGGATGCCCCGCCCCCTTGGGCAATCGGCATCATAGTCAATTTCGATTAGATCGACCCGATCCAATGAATTAGACTAACGGGCAAATTAAAGCCCTTCATTTACACAGGAACGTTCCCATGTCTACCAGGCATTCCAATCTGCTGATTCTGGGTTCCGGCCCGGCTGGCTATACCGCAGCTGTGTACGCCGCCCGCGCCAACCTCAAGCCCGTGCTGATTACCGGCCTTGCCCAGGGCGGTCAACTCACCACCACCACTGAAGTGGATAACTGGCCCGCAGACGCTGACGGCGTGCAGGGTCCGGAACTGATGGTGCGTTTTCAAAAGCATGCGGAGCGCTTTGGTACGGAAATCCTGTTCGACCACATCCACACCACGTTCCTTAACGAAAAGCCGATCCGCCTTGTTGGCGACTCTGGCGAATACACATGCGACGCCCTGATTGTGGCGACTGGTGCCTCCGCCCAGTACATCGGCCTGCCTAGCGAAGAAGCATTCGCCGGTAAGGGTGTGTCGGCTTGCGCAACGTGTGACGGTTTCTTCTACCGTGGCCAGCGCGTCGCCGTGGTTGGCGGCGGCAATACCGCCGTGGAAGAAGCACTGTACCTGTCCAACATTGCCGCACACGTGACGTTGATTCACCGTCGCGATACCTTCCGCGCAGAGAAAATCCTGGTCGATCATCTGATGGCCAAAGTGGCTGAAGGCAAGATTTCGCTGGAAACCCATCAAACTCTGGACGAAGTGTTGGGCGACAACACCGGCGTGACCGGCGTGCGTTTGAAGTCCACGCAAGACGGCAGCACGAAGAATGTCGAACTGGCAGGCGTATTTATCGCCATTGGTCACAAGCCGAACACCGATATTTTCAAGGGCCAGCTGGAAATGGACAGCACGGGCTACCTGATCACCAAGGGCGGCCGTGATGGCAATGCCACCGCGACCAGCGTTCCGGGCGTGTTTGCTGCCGGTGACGTGCAAGACCACATCTACCGCCAGGCCGTGACCTCTGCTGCCAGCGGTTGCCAGGCCGCACTGGACGCAGATCGCTATCTGGAAACCCTGCGCTAAGCGTTGTTTGATGGGTGTTGATGAAAAGCCGCATCAGTTGATGCGGCTTTTTTATTGAGCCCATCCAGGCTCTATGCCGGATGGATTGAGCCACCCGTGCCGTGCTAATGTTGCGCGCATTGCCGTTTTTATCCCACGCCATGAGTTCCGACCCGAAACAGCGCCTCAAGGAAATCAGAAGGACGCTGAAACAACAGGCCGTAGCCGCACCGAAACCCGCTCCGGTCAAGCCGCCCGATCCGACGGACCACGAACTCTTTGTTGCCGCGACCAAAGGGGTCACGCCGCTCTATCGTGCCGTGACTGTCGATCACCCGCGCACGCACCCCAGCCCATGGCCACGCCAGCGTGAAAAAGATGAAGCCGCCGTCATGGCCGAAGCCATGTCTGACCTGTGGCCGTGGGACGAACTGGAAAGCGGCGAAGAACTCCTGTTCATCCGCCCTGGCCTGAAGCTGGAGACGCTACGCAAGTTGCGCCGCGGTGAATGGGTGGTACAAGCGCAACTGGATCTGCACGGACACACTTCAGATACCGCCCGGCTGGCCGTGGCCGAGTTTCTGCTGCAATGCCGGCGCACCAACAAGCGCTGTGTGCGTATTATTCACGGCAAGGGTTTGGGCTCGAAGAACCGTGAACCGGTACTCAAACTCAAACTGAAAAACTGGCTGGCGCAACGCGATGAAGTACTCGGTTTCAGTCAGGCCCGCCCGGTCGATGGCGGCGCAGGCGCAGTACTGGTACTCCTCAAAGGCTGGAAAGAGAAATGAAACACCCGGCCGGTAAAAGTCTGTAACAGGCGGCTTAAGCTTGCCCTAAGCCCTCAAAGCGGCCATTCAGGTACAATGCCGCGTTTTCACACTAGCGTGGTCCGATGAACGCCTTCTTTTCCCGTCCCGGGTTCCGGGTTCTGATCGTCGTGCTGTTTGCGGTACTGTGGTTCGGCACACTGGGCTACCGCAAGGTCATCACGCCAGATGAAGGCCGCTACGCCGAAATCGGCCGCGAGATGGCGGTCTCTGGCGACTGGGTCACGCCCCGCCTCAACGGCATCAAATACTTTGAAAAGCCGGCCCTGCAATACTGGGGTACTGCGGCCAGCTTCAAGCTCCTGGGCGAAAATGAATTCGCCGCGCGCCTCTGGCCTGGTCTGACCGGCTTTCTGGGCGTGCTGTTTGCCTTTTTTGTTTCCCGCCGTTTCTGGGGTGAGCGTGTGGCATGGCTCGCCGGGGCCATCCTGGCAAGCTGTGTGTGGTGGATGGCTAATGGCCACTTCCTGACGCTGGATATGGGCGTGAGCTTTTTCATGTCGCTGGGCATGGGTGCGTTCATGCTGGCGCAGCGTAAAGGCGCTTCTGAGGACGAAAACCGCAACTGGATGGTGGCCTGCTGGGCGGCCATGGGCCTGGCTATTCTGTCTAAAGGGCTGATTGGCATTGTGCTGCCCGGAGCGGTGCTGCTGCTGTATTCCCTCATCCAGCGCGATGTCCGTTTGTGGCTGCGTTTGCATATCGGCAAGGGTTTGCTGGTCATGCTGGTGATCACCGCGCCCTGGTTCTGGTTTGTGTCCCGTGCCAATCCGGAGTTCTTGTGGTTCTTCTTTGTGCACGAGCACTTCCAGCGCTTCACCACCACAGAACATCATCGCCTCGGGCCGGTCTGGTATTTCATTCCCATCCTGATTGCCGGCATGCTGCCGTGGACGTCACTGCTGCCACAGGCCCTCAAGCTGGGCTGGCAAAAGGATGAAACCCAACGGTTTCAGGCCAACCGTTTCTTGCTGATCTGGGCGGTGTTCATTTTCGCCTTTTTCTCCAAGTCCGATTCCAAGCTGCCGTCTTATATCCTGCCGATTTTCCCGGCACTGGCCATGCTGGCCGCACAAGTGCTGGACAAACTCTCCGCGCGCGCAGTGCGCTGGCACCTGAGTTGGGTGGCATTGCTGGGTCTGGCGGTAATCATTGGCGCGTATTTCTTCGGGCAAACCGGCAGCGTGCGCACCCCGCAAGAAGTCAACCACATCTATTCGCTGTGGCTGGTGGCCGCCGGCGTGGTATTGCTGGTGACCGGCGTCGCAACCTGGCTTCTGGCCAGCCGCAACCAGAAATGCGCGGCCATTGCGGCCACGGTGATTGGCAGCGTGATTGGCTTTCAGATTCCCATGCTTGGGCATGAATCGTTTGCGGTCACCAACTCCAGCTATTACCTCGTGCAGGCGATGAAGCCGCATATCACGCCGAGCACCACGCTGTATGCCGTGGAATACTACGATCAAAGCCTGCCGTTCTATCTCAAGCGCACGCTGCAATTTGTGGATTATGTAGATGAATTTGAAACCGGCCAGAAAGCCGAGCCAGACAAACTCATGCATATGGATGAGTTTGCCCGCCGCTGGCAAACCGACCAGGCGCCCATGGCCGTTGTGACCCAAACCACGTATGAGAAGCTGCAAAAACTGGGCCTCTCTATGACCATTTTGACCAGCGACCCGCGTCGCCTTGTGATTACCCGACCATGAAAGCACTAGAATTCGTACTGATCCTGATTGGCGTGCTGCTCAATGCCGGCGCACAACTTGCCCTGAAAGCAGGTGTCCGCAATATCGGCCATTTTGAGTTTTCTGCTGCCAACGCCTTGCCGATTGGCTGGCAACTGGCGACCAACCCCTACATCATCACGGGATTGTCCTGCTACGTCATCAGCGTGGTGGTATGGATCATGGCGCTCTCCCGGGTTGAGGTCAGTGTGGCCTACCCGATGTTGTCTATTGGTTATGTTGTCAACGCGATCCTTGCCTGGCAGTTATTTGGCGAGGCGCTCTCTACCCAGCGCGTCGCTGGTATTGGCATCATCATTGTTGGCGTTTACCTGATTGCCCGGAGTTAAGTTTATCCATGACTGATTTTCTGCCGTTTACCCGCCCTACCATCGACGAAGAAACCATTGCCGACGTAGCCAACGTGCTGCGCAGCGGCTGGATTACCAGCGGCCCCAAAGTACAGGCGCTGGAAGCCGGGCTGTCGGCTTATTTCGGCGGGCGGCCGGTGCGTGTGGTTAATTCGGCCACCGGCGCCATGGAAATCGCCCTCAAACTCATGAAGATCGGCGCTGGCGATGAGGTGATCACCACGCCGATGACGTGGGTGGCGACAACCAACATCATCATCAACGCGGGCGCCATGCCGGTGCTGGTCGATATTGATCCGCGTACGCGCAATATTGATCTGGACAAGGTCGAGGCCGCGATTACGCCACGCACCAAGGCCATCCTGCCAGTGGATCTGGCGGGCTTGCCGGTCGATCGCGATCGCCTGTATGCGATCGCCAAAAAGTACAATCTGCGTGTTCTGGAAGATGCGGCGCAGTCGCAAGGCGCCACTTGGGGCGGCCAGCGGGTCGGCAGCTTTGGCGACTTGTGTTCGGTCTCTTTCCATCCGAACAAGAACATGACCACTACCGAAGGCGGCGCCTTGGTCATGAATACGGATGAAGAAGTGCGTGAGTTCGTGAAATGGCGTCTGCAAGGCGTAACGCGATTCCCGGACGGCACCATGGATTGCGATCTGCCTGGCGGCAAGTACAACCTCACGGATGTCTCCGCCGCAGTTGGTCTGGGCCAATTGAAGCGTCTGGATGAATTCAACGCGCGCCGTGCCGAACTGGCCAAACGCTATTTCAAGCTGATTGATCGCGACCTGGGGCTGGAGCTGCCGCCGGAATCTGACGACAGCAACTGGCACATGTTCCAGCCGCTGCTGCCACTGAAGAACATGAGCATCAGCCGTGGTGAGTTCATTGATCGCATGAAAGACCAGGGCATTGGCGTGGGTATTCATTACCCTGCCCTGCATCTGTTTACCCTGTACCGCGAACGCGGCTACAAAGAAGGCATGTATCCGCACGCCGAGCACGTGGGTGCCGCCACCGTCAGCTTGCCATTGTTCCCGGGCATGAAAGACGAGGATGTGGACCGCGTGTGTGCCGCGCTGACTACCGTGCTCAAGCCGGTACTGAACCGCTAAGCCCCTGCGGATATCGGGCGGGCAGTGCAAAACCGCCGTGACTGCGACATAACAACAATACAATTAACCGGAATCAGGCCGGGCGTTGCCCGGCCTCTTTCACATACAACGATAGCCAAACCCTTATGAGCCAACCTGAAGTCACGGTCGTTATCCCCGTTTACAACGAAGAAGCAGGCTTGCAAGCCTTGTTCGACCGGCTCTACCCGGCGCTGGACGCGCTGGGCAAAAGTTACGAAATCCTGTTTGTTAACGACGGCAGTCGTGATCGCTCTGCCGGCATGCTGGCGGCCCAGTACGAAAAGCGCCCGGATGTGACGCGCGTGATCTTGCTTAACGGCAACTTTGGCCAGCATCGCGCCATTCTGGCCGGCTTTGAAAACGCCCGTGGCCTGCGCATTGTGACCATGGATGCCGATCTGCAAAATCCGCCAGAAGACGTGGGCACCCTGCTGACAGAAATGGATAAAGGCCACGACTATGTGGGCTCGATCCGCCGTCAACGCAATGACTCGGTCTGGCGGCACGTCGCCAGCCGCGCCATGAATCACCTGCGCGAGAAGCTCACCAAGATCAAGATGACCGATCAGGGCTGCATGCTGCGCGCCTATGATCGCCGCATCATCGACCTGATCAACCAGTGCGCAGAAATGCATACGTTCATTCCGGCACTGGCATATTCGTTCTCGCAAAACCCGACTGAAGTGATTGTCGGCCATGAAGAGCGTCATGCAGGTGAATCCAAGTATTCGCTCTACAGCCTGATCCGGTTGAATTTTGACCTGATGACCGGGTTCTCTATCGTTCCGCTGCAAGCGTTCTCCATGCTGGGCATGGTGATTTCTTTCTTCTCCGCGCTGCTGGTGCTGGTGCTGATTGCCCGCCGTATTTTTGTCGGGCCGGAAGTCGGCGGTCTGTTCACGCTGTTTGCCATCGCCTTCTTCCTGATCGGGATCACACTGTTTGGCATCGGCATTCTGGGTGAGTACATCGGCCGGATTTACCACGAAGTTCGCCAGCGGCCGCGCTACCTGATCAGCGCCATTCTGGAAAAGAAGGACGAGGTATGAGCCGCGCCGTTGTTTTTGCCTACCACAATGTCGGCGTACGGTGTCTGAAGGTGCTGCTGGCGCGCGGTGTGGATGTCGCGCTGGTTGTCACGCATGAAGACAACCCCAACGAGAACATCTGGTTCGGTTCAGTGGCACAGGTCTGCCGGGATTACGACATCCCGTTCATCACGCCAGAGAACCCCAACACGCCGGAAGTAGAACAACAGGTCGCCGCGCTTAATGCCGACTTCTTGTTCAGTTTCTACTACCGCAACATGCTCAAAGCCCCGCTGCTGGAGTCCGTAAAGCGCGGTGCATTCAATATGCACGGCTCGCTCTTGCCCAAGTATCGCGGTCGCGTGCCGGTAAACTGGGCCATCATCAAGGGCGAGACCGAAGCTGGCGCCACGTTGCATGTCATGAACGTCAAACCGGATAATGGCCCGCTGGTCGCCCAGCAAGCCGTGCCCATCCTGCCAGACGACACGGCTGAAGAAGTGTTTGTCAAAGTGACGGTCGCGGCTGAACAGTGCCTTTATAACGCCTTGGCAGGTTTACTGGATGGCACGGCTGTTTTCACGCAGCAAGACCTCAGCCAGGGCGGCTATTTTGGTGGCCGCAAGGCGGAAGACGGGCGGATAGACTGGCAACAGTCGGCCACGCAGGTTCATAATCTGGTCCGCGCCGTGACCCATCCGTACCCAGGTGCGTTTACCGACACGCCGCAAGGTCGTTTGATCTTGTGGCGCACCCGTGTTGCTGCCGCCAGCGGCACTCCCGGCCCGGTGGCCCTGTTTAGTGAAGCAGGCAGACTGTTTGCACGTAGTGCCGATGGTAGTGTGCTGCGCATATTTGACGCCGAACTCGCCGGCCAGACCCTCACGGCAGACACCCTGACCAGCTTTGCTGGCGGGATCTTGCCGCTGGTTTGAAGCGAACGGTCGACGCTCTGACTTGTCGACCCTGATTTTCAATTGATTGATTAATTTGCTGGTTTCACCTGAGAAGGACAAAGAAGATGAAAAAAGTGCTGATTCTGGGCGTGAACGGTTTTATCGGCCACCACCTGACCAAGCGCATTCTGGAAACTACCGACTGGGAAGTGTTCGGTATGGATATGTTCACTGACAAGATCAGTGAATTCCTGGATCACAAGCGCTTCCACTTCTTTGAAGGTGACATCACCATCAACAAGGAATGGATTGAGTACCACGTGAAGAAGTGTGATGTGGTGCTGCCGCTGGTGGCCATTGCGACTCCGTCCACCTACGTGAACAACCCGCTGCGCGTGTTTGAGCTGGACTTTGAAGCCAACCTGCCGATCGTGCGCCAGGCGCTGCAATACAAGAAGCATCTGGTCTTCCCGTCCACCTCCGAAGTCTATGGCATGTGTCATGACGACGAATTCGACCCGGAAAACTCCGAACTGATCTGCGGCCCGATCAACAAGCCGCGCTGGATCTACTCTTGCTCCAAGCAGCTGATGGACCGCGTGATCCACGCCTACGGCATGGAACAAGGTCTGAACTACACGCTGTTCCGTCCGTTCAACTGGATTGGTGCGGGTCTGGACAACATCCATACCCCGAAGGAAGGCTCCAGCCGCGTGATCACCCAGTTCCTGGGTCACATTGCCCGTGGCGAAACCATCAAGCTGGTCGATGGCGGCCATCAAAAGCGTGCCTTCACGTACATTGATGACGGCATTGATGCGCTGATGAAGATCATCGAAAACAAGGATGGCAAGGCGTCGGGCCAGATCTACAACATCGGCAACCCGGTCAACAATTACTCCATCCGTGATCTGGCTTCGATGATGATCGAACTGGCGAAAAAGTACCCGGAATACGCCGACGGCGTGGCCAAGGTGCAAGTGGTGGAAACCACTTCCGGCGAGTACTACGGCAAGGGTTACCAGGACGTGCAAAACCGCGTCCCCAAGATCGACAACACCAAAACCGATCTGAACTGGGCACCGACCACCAGCATGGCCGATGCACTCAAGGGTATTTTTGATGCGTACAAGGACCAGGTGGGCGCAGCCCGCGAACTGGTGGACTAAGCATCTGTCTGCCGGTGGCGCGCCACCGGCAACCTTGCTGCGTGGCGCAATAAAAAACGGGAGGCATGCCTCCCGTTTTTTATTGCTGGTATCCGTCTACTTTGCCTGATTCCTGCCTGGCAAGGGATCAGATGCCGGCCACAGCTGACGAACCGGCTGATCAAAGTGATACAGCATATAACGCTCAGTGTTGTCACCCGGCCGGCTGGTCACTGCAACGGGCTCAACACCGTTCACCATGGCGGGTAGCTGACCGGAGCGGCTTTGCACCAGCAGCCACTGACAAGACCAGGCGTCCGGCATGGTTTCCAGGCGCTGTGTACGCATGCCATCGTAGTAATCCAGCAACGCACGTTGCGGTTCACCCAACCACACACTCGCCACACATGCGTTCTGTGCCACGGGTTTATCCAGTGCCGGCTTGAGCGCAACAAATACCTCGCGATACCGCATGCCGAAATCCAGAGCTGGCAGCCACAAGGTGGCAATCGTTCCCCAGGTCAGCGTGATCAGCAAAGTCCAGCGCCAGACAAACCCGGCTGGCGAATTACGCTCGACGCGCCGCCACAACAACATCACCACCACGACGACCATGACACAAGCCACCCATGCCGCTGGGTGCCAGGCAGGCGTCCAGCCGGCAAAAGTGCGACGGGTCAGCAAGGCCTCTACAGCGGGCGGGGTCCCTGTCGCCAAGGCATAACCACAGACTACGCCTGCCACCAGCAACACCACAGCCAGCAACGCCACCAGTACGGAAACGGCGCTCCAGCCACGAGACTGTTCCCGATGCATGGTCAAGCCGGCCAGCCCGAGCAAGACCAGCGGTGCCAGTAAGGGCATGGCGTAGAGTTCGCGGGCGTCAGAAGCCAGGATCAAGACCGACAAATTGATGATAAAAAACAGCAAGGCTGGTGCGATGGCAGCCGACAACTGAACCCTGCCACGCCAGGCGCGCCAAAAGCCCCAGAGCGCCAGTGGCAATGCGGGAAAGGCATACCACGGCAGAGTTTTCAGATAGAAGAACCGGGTCGCCGTCGGCCCAAGATGCGCTGTGCCATTGAAGCGGCCAAAGTTGTTGGTCGCCAGCCACAGACCAAACAGCGCCGGGTCACGGGCATAAAGTTGGCTCATCCACAGTGCCGGTAACGGCAAACCCACGACCAGAGCGATCACAAACGCCACGCCATAGCGCGCGTTGCGATAACCCGGCGCCAACAGGGGCAACAGCATGGCGGTTAGCCCCAGGCAGCCAGGCCCGAGCAAACCCTTGGCCAGAAAAGCCACCGCCCCACCCAGCCCGAGCGCAAGGCCACCCGCTACCGGTCGCACCGGTGCCCAGGTCATCCCGCATATCCCCCAGGCTACCCCGGCAAACAGGGCGAGATCGGTCACCAATTGGTGGCCGCGCAGGGGCAAACCAAGACACCCCAGCAGTAACAACACTGCCCAACGGCCAGCGCCATTGCCATAGATACGGCGCGCCGCCAGTGCGGAACCCAACATGGTCAGCAGTAACCAGAAACCCGCGGTAAGGCGCGCGGCATCGGGCGGCGACAAGATGTCGCCAAACGCATGTAAAAACCAGGCCGCACTGATAAAGAAAATCGGCGGCTTTTCCATGAAGGGCTCACCAGCCAGCGTGGGCACCACCCAGTCACCGGTTCTGGCAACGTGCTCGACCAACCCGAAGGTATAAGCCTCGTCTGGCTTCCACGGCTCATGGCCAACTAGCCCGGGCAATAGCCAGACCAGCAACAGGATCAACAACAACCAGCCGGAAATGGCGGGCAGGCGGTGTGGTAGTTCGCTACTTGCACGGGAGGAAGAAGATAGATTCAGGCTACGCATTCATGTATTGGCAATAACAGAAGATGGATTGGATTGAAAATGCAATGGCCCGGCTCAAGGCTGGATCAATGGGCATTCAGGCCAGGCTGCCACAACACGTCACCCTCGCCCTGCGCCCGGTTGGCTACGCGCGCCAGCACAAACAGCAGGTCCGAAAGCCGGTTAAGGTACTGCACTGCGGCGTCGGCGACTGTTTGTTCCCGGCGCAGCGCAATCAGGCTGCGCTCTGCCCGGCGTGCAACACAGCGGCCCACATGCAACAAAGCGGCCGCACGGGTACCACCAGGCAGAATGAATTCTTTGAGCGGCGGCAGTTCGGCGTTGAAGTCTGCCAGCGCCTCATCAAGACGCAACAACTGCGCCTGGGTCATGGCGGTGTGCCCGGGGATACACAACTCGCCGCCCAGATCGAACAAATCATGCTGCACCCGGATCAGGCAATCACGGACCGCCTCTGGCAGGGTTTCACACAGCAACACGCCCAGTTGCGAGTTCAGTTCATCGACCTCGCCCAGCGCGTGAATGCGCAGATCATCCTTGCTCACGCGTGAGCCGTCGCCCAGACCGGTCGTGCCGTCATCTCCCGTACGCGTGGTGATTTTGCTCAAGCGGTTGCCCATCAGTGTTGCTCCGTGTGTTCGATATGGTCAGGCGTCATCGTGGCCAATGGCCACATCAACCAGGGTCGGTTTGAGGATGGCCTCTACCGTGGCTGGTGCAATGGCCACCAGAAACCCGCGTTTGCCGCCATTGATATAGATTTGCGCCAACGCCGTGATGGATCTCTCCATATACACCGGCATGGCCTTGCGCGTGCCAAAGGGCGACGTGCCACCCACCATGTAACCAGAATGCTTGTTGGCAATCTCTGGCGCACAGGGCCGGATGGTTTTCTTGTGCAATAGCCGGGCCAGATTCTTGGTCGAGACTTCGCAATCGCCATGCATGAGCATGATCAACGGCTGCTTGTCTTCGTCTTCCATGATCAGTGTTTTGATCACGGCGTGCTCCGGCACCCCCAGTTCACGCGCAGACACCGCCGTGCCACCTTTTTCTTCGTACTCGTACAGGTGTTCGGTATATACAGCCTTGTGTTGCCGCAGGGTGCGGATCGCCGCAGTGACGGGGACTTTTTCACTCATCCTGTTCTCACTTCTTGCCAATTGACCGGCTTGCCAGCCCGCGAGTTTACCCTGTCAGCACCGGCTACGGCAGCCTCCTGCTGCGGATCATCTGGCCTCATCCGGATTTTCCTGGCCATTTCGGGTAGAATACCCGATTGAATAACTCAACTATTCAACACTTCACCGGTCAGGATCAATCCGTGCCCTACGCGTTTGCCGAGTCGCCCCTTTCGCCCCGCTTTGCCACCCTGCCGTCGCGCTTTTTTGCGCACGTACCGCCCACACCTTTGGCGACACCGCAGCTTGTGGCATGGAACAGCGCGCTGGCGCA
>JASLES010000064.1 GCA_030151005.1 Silvimonas sp. | reverse complement strand
GGCCTCCACCAGCAATCCGGCAGCTATCCCGGAGCCAGGCAATCAGGTCCTGGTCCACCCGGAGACCGGTGTGATCTCGGTTTTTGCCAGCGCGGCAGAACAGCGGCAGGTGGCGGAGTACCTGAACGCGCTGAAAGCCAGGCCGAAGAGGCTGCGGCAATGATGAGGGCGGTTATTGCAGTGGTCAAACAGGTACGTCCAGACATCATAAGTGCTCAGCAAACAATCAAGAAGCGCTGATATCTGGCCTGGCGTGCCTGGGTTGAATCAAAGCAAACGTGGGGATATCTAGCAAGCCACGAAGCTTAGGGATATGGGAATTACAAGAATATCGGAGGGGTCCTAAAAAGACTCTGCGGTGAGAGCGGGATCACCCATGCAGTGCCGCGCCGTACTGACGCAGCCATTGGCGGTGGTTTTTCCAGTCGGGCATCATTTTTTCCACTTCTGCCCAGAAGCGGGGCGAGTGGTTCATTTCTTTCAGATGGGCCAACTCGTGGACGATGACGTAATCAATCACGGCAGGGGGCGCTTGCATCAGGCGCCAGTGAATGCGTACGTCACCCGCCGCTGTGCAAGAGCCCCAACGCGTGCTGGCACTGGTCAGCAAAATACGTTTAGGGTTGACTTGCATCTGCGGGGCAAAGTGGGCCGCGCGCTGGGCAAAATAGATACGGGCCGTGGCGCGGCTAAAGCGGATGAAGGCGTCGCGGACGGCTTCGGGGCTTTCGATCTTGCTGGCCAGCGCCAGAATATTGTCGGTGAGTTTGCTACGCGGGGCCGGCGCGGCAATTCGGCAAGGCTGGCCCAGCCACTGAATGGCGGCGCCGTTATGCAACAGCGCTGGTGGCGGAGGGGGCAGGCTTTTCAGCCGCGTCAGGTGGCCGCGTATCCAGGCAATTTTGGCGCGGATGGCGCGTTCTGCGTCGGCAACGGTCGCCCGGGCGGGGATGATCAGCGTCAACCCGTCATGGTCGATTTTCAGTCCGATCGAGCGGCGGCGGGCGCTGCGGGTAAGCAAATACTCCAGCACCTCGCCATCAGCAAGTTCAAGCTTTTGTTTGCCCATGTTTTGGAAAGCATGGCCCTGCACCCTGGATGCGGGCCTGTTCGGTTTCAATCCAGTTTTCTACTTCAACCGTGACTTCTTCTGCTACGCGATCTGTGGTTTCAATGACCGGGCCGATCGACATGGTGATTTCGCCCGGGTATTTCAGAAAGGAGTTGCGCGGCCAGAATTCGCCAGCGTTCACCGCCACCGGCACCACCGGAATGTTGAGGCTGGATGCCAGGCGTGCGCCGCCGTGCTTGTATTTGCCGCGCTGGCCTGGCGCAATGCGGGTGCCTTCCGGGAAAATGGAAATCCACAGGCCGTTATCAACCCGGTCGCGGCCTTGTTCCATCAACAGGCGCTGGGCTTCACCGCGATTGGAGCGATCAATGGCAATCGGCGCGGCAGCGCGCAGGCCCCAACCAAAAACCGGAATCATGAAGAGTTCGCGCTTGACCACAAACACGGCTGGCGGGAACACCAATTGCAGGCCCATGGTTTCCCAGGCCGATTGGTGTTTGCACATGATCATGGCCGGCCCCTTGGGGATGTTCTCCCGGCCGACGATCTTGTAACGCAGTCCGCAAATGACCTTAAGACACCAGACCAGGATATGGCACCAGCCAGAAATGATCTTGACCCGGGTGTACTTGGGCAAGGGCAGGATCAGAAAACAGATCACCGCGTAGAGCGGTGTCACGATACAGAACACCAGCCAGTAAATAATGGAGCGCAACAACACCATGACAGAGGGACTTCCTTGCTTGTTGTGAGGCCAGACGGTTAGCCGGTATTAATTGCCGCCAAGTAAATGACGCGCCACCGCGGCAAGATCATTGAAAACCAGCGTGCCGGCCGGCAGTTTGTCTGCGGCTTCGGTTTTGGCACCGTTGCCGGTGCGCACCAGAATGGGTTTGCCACCGGCAGCGACAATGCATTCCAGATCCCGCTGGCTGTCGCCCACCATGATGCAGTCGGCCGGTTGAATGTTATAGCGACGCACGATATCCAGAATCATGCCTGGCAAAGGCTTGCGGCAACCGCATTGGTCTTCTGGTCCGTGCGGACAGAAAAATACGGCGTCGATGTGACCACCGGCTTCATTCACCGCCTTGTACATGCGGGCGTGGATACGGTTGAGCGTTTCCACATTGTAGTAACCGCGTGCCACGCCAGACTGGTTGGTGGCGACCACCAACGACCAGCCGGCGCGGGTCAGTTCACCGATGGCTTCCAGGCTGCCAGGAATGGGAATCCATTCTTCCGGGGATTTGATATAACCCGGGTCATCCTCGTTGATGACGCCGTCACGATCCAGAATCAGCAGTTTGAGTGGCATGTGGGGCATGACGGCACCAGGAGAGGTTATTCAGCCAGCAGCGACAACTCTGCCACGCGGTTCATCAGTTCAGCGAGGCCCGCCAGCAGGGCGAGGCGGTTATTACGCACAGCCAGATCGTCAGCCATGACCATGACACCGTCAAAGAA
>JASLES010000051.1 GCA_030151005.1 Silvimonas sp. | reverse complement strand
CACGGGCGAAGAGACGGGCCGCGGCAGCGCCGATGCCTTGCGCTGCGCCGGTGATGATGGCGACTTTGTTGTCTAGTCTATGCATGCAGTTTTCTACCAACGAAAAAGGGTGTTAGCGCCTTCAGCGCGGGTGTTTGAAAGTATTGGATACGCGAAATGCCGCGGGTATCAAAAACAACCGCACCGCAGGCGCTAACACCCAACACCCCGCCATCACACAACCCCCAGCCAGCGGTTTTCAGGCAACCCCCGCACATCCCCCATCGGCACCGCCAGGATAGAACCGGCCAGCGGTTCCTGTGCGATGGCGGCGGCGTCGAGGTCTTCCCGTGCGGTAGAGATATACAAAATGTTCAAACCCGGGCCGCCAAAAGCCACACAACTGGGTTGGGATACCGGCAGCGAAATCACGCGGTCAACACTGCCATCGGGGCGGTAGCGGACTACACGCTGGCCGTACCATTCGGCGTTCCACAAACAGCCTTCGGCATCTATGCAAGAGCCGTCCGGATGCACGCGGGCGTTGCCGGGATCAGCAAACAGACGGGTGTTGCTGATGTGGCCAGTGGCTGCGTCGTAACTACTTTGCATCAGCACATGCAGGCGGGAGTCGCACCAATACACCGTGCCGCCGTCCGGGCTGAAACACAGGCTGTTGGGGATGGCGATCTGCGGCAGGTCCAGCTTTTGCAAACGGCCGTGCACGTCAAAGCGATACCAGCTGCCGGAGGCGTTACGGCCGCGTTCGTTCTGTGTGCCAAACACCAGATTGCCGGCACGGTCACAGCGGCCGTCATTGGTGCGCGTTTCCAGAATGTGGGGCTCAACCGTGGCCATACGTTTGAGCGTACCGGTCGCGGTGTTGAACTGCGCCAGGCCGCCCTCCAGCGCCAGCAATATCACGTCATGGCGCTGGGTCAGCGCAAAGCAGCCAATCCGTTGCGGCAGAATCCAGTAGCGCTCTTCCCCACTGGAAGGGTCAAGCCGCCACAGTTCGCGCGCGTTGATGTTGGTCCACCAGACGTGGCCGGTGGCATCGTCGTACTGGACGCCTTCAGCCAGCTGGAACTGGCCTTCGCAAGCAACATGAATGGTTTCGGTCATGATGGTGCGGTTCGCTCAGGTCCAGCCGCCATCAATGACAAAACTCTGCGCGGTGATCATGGCGCTGTCGTCAGCCGCCATAAACAGCGCCAGAGATGCGACATGTTCGGGCATGACCCGGCCTGGCAAACACTGCGCGCGGTCGATCTCACGTTCGGCTTCGTCATCGACCCACATGCGCAGTTGTTTGTCGGTCATGGTCCAGCCGGGCACCAGCACGTTGGCCCGGATATTGTGCGGGCCCAGTTCCCGCGCCAATGAACGCGTCAGGCCATGAATGGCAGCCTTGCACGTGGCGTAGGCGGGGTAATCTGGCGCTTTGATCATCCAGCTGGTTGAGCCCAGGTTGATGATGGAACCACCGCCCGCCTGTTTCATGTCGTCCACCACCGCCTGCGCCGCAAAAAACTGGTGGCGCAAGTTGGTATGCATGGCGTTGTCCCAGAACTCCGGGGTGACTTCTTCTACCCGGCGGCGCTGGTCGTTGGCGGCGTTGTTGATCAACACAGTAATGGGGCCGTGCGCTGTGCGGGCGCGGGCGATGGCGGCCTTCAGGGCATCCACATCGGTCACGTCGCACTGCATGAACAGGGGTTCAAACGGGCAACGACCAGCCAGCCCGGCCACCAGCGACATGCCGGCATCCACATTGCGGCCGATAAACGCCACGCGCGCACCCTGATGGGCAAAGGCTTCTACCAGCGTGCGACCAATGCCGCTGGTGCCGCCACTCACGAAGACACTTTTCCCTGCAAGACTTGGATAGGTGGCCAGCTGATTCATGGCTGCTCCAGTTCGCTATGGCGGTCAGGCTTACGATTGACCGCGGTTCTTCAACTGGTCGATCAGCACGGCAAAATACAAAATGCCGGCGCGGACCAGATACTGATAGAACGCATCAATGTTCTGCAGGTTCATGGCGTTTTGCACCATGCCCATGATCAGCACGCCCACGATCACGCCGCTGATGCTGGCACGGCCACCGGCCAGCGATACGCCGCCCAACACGCATGCCGCAATCACATCCAGCTCAAAACCCTGACCGGAGTTCGGTTGGCCCGAGGTAATGCGCGAAGCCAGAATCACCCCTGCCAGCGCAGCAATCACGCCTTGCACCAGAAAGATATAGATACGGGTGCGGTCCACATTCACGCCGGCCAGACGCGCTGCGTCCGGGTTGCCGCCGATGGCCAGCGTGTTGCGGCCGTAGACGGTCTTGTTGAGCATCACGCCAAACAAGACAAAGCAGGCGATGCAGAACCAGATCGGGATCGGCACACCAAACAGATCGTTGTTGCCGATATTGAAGAAGGCTTCGTTGGAGATACCGACCGCCTGGCCATCCGAGGCAATAAACGCCAGCCCGCGCACGGCGCCCATGGTGACCAGGGTGGTGATCAGCGCATTGATGCGGAACTTGGCAATGGTGGCGCCGTTAAACAGGCCAATCGCCGCACCAGCCAGCAAGCTCACGCCAATACCCAGCGTGATACTGCCTGTGCGGTTGATGATCATGGCGCACAGCACGCCAGCAAAGGCAATGGTGGAGCCGACAGAAAGGTCAAAATCACGCGAAGCCAGACAGAACATCATGGTGCAGGCCACCATGCCGATCTGCGATACCGACAGCGCCAGACCCATCATGTTGCGCCAGCTAAAGAAGTACTGGACGGTGAACGACAGCACGACAAACAGCGCCAGGAAAATGAGAATAATGCTGTACTCGCTGGCGAACTTGAGCAGCTTTTGCTGGTTCATGGTTTTGCTTCCCTGTTGCGGGGCAACGGGCGTCAGAGCGGGGCCGGTTGCCGGAATGGGTTGTTGTTGGGACATGATGTTTGTTCTCGGTCTTCAGGCGGCCATGGCTGGCGCGGGGGCCGACACTGGCAATGCCAGCGACAGCACCTTTTGTTCGTTGGCTTCACTACGGGTCAACTCGCCGGTAATACGGCCCTGGCACATGACCGCAATGCGGTCTGATACCCCCAGCACCTCCGGCAGCTCGCTAGAAACCATGACAATGGCGACGCCCTTCTCGGCCAGTTGATACAGCACCTGGTAAATTTCATTTTTGGCGCCGACGTCGATCCCGCGGGTGGGTTCGTCAATGATCAGCACCTTGAGGTTTTGCTCGGCCAGCCAGCGCGCCAGAATGGCTTTTTGCTGGTTACCACCAGACAAGAAGCGGATTTCCTGATGCCGGTGCGGTGTCTTGATACGCAAGAGCTTGATGTAGCCTTCGGCCGTAGCGGCTTCGGCTTTGTCGTTTACAAAAAAGCCCCAGCGCCGGTAGTGGCGGCGGCAGCTGATATTGATGTTTTCCGAAACCGAGCGGCCACCAATAATGCCCTGCTCTTTGCGATCTTCCGGGCAGAACACCAGGCCGGCACGAATGGCAGCATGGATGTTGTCGATACTGCCGCGCACGTCAGCCAGTTTCACTTCCCCGCCGTTACGTTTGTCCGCGCCGTAAATCAGTCGCATCAACTCGCTACGGCCGGCACCGACCAGGCCAAAGAAGCCAAGGATTTCGCCACGACGCACACTAAAACTGGCCGGTTGCGGTACGCGTGCCCCCTGGATGCCCTTCACTTCAAAACAGGTGTCGCCCAGTTCACGCGGGCGGTAATCGAAGATATCGGTGATTTCGCGGCCAACCATCTTGTTGACGAGTTCATCCCGCGTGACTTCTGCCAGCACGTTGTATTCGGCCACTTTGCGGCCATCGCGGAAAATGGTGCAGCCGTCGCACAACTCGAAAATCTCATCGAGCCGGTGCGAGATATAAATCAGCACCTTGCCTTGCGCGCGCAGGTCTTTGACCAGCTTGAACAGGATTTCTGTCTCGCGGTGCGAGAGCGAACTGGTGGGCTCATCCAGCGCAATCACGGCGGCATCACGCAGCACTGCTTTGCAGATTTCCACCATCTGGCGCTGGCCAATGGACAGATCACGCAACTTGGCTTGCGGGTCGATATCCACCCCCAGGCGCGCCAGGTTTTCCCGCGTCCAGCGGATGGCTTCGCGTTTATCGACAAAGCCCATGCGCGTGGGCAAATGCCCCAGCAAGAGGTTCTCCATCACGGAGAGCTCTGGCACGTATTGCAGTTCCTGGTGGATGATGGCAATGCCAGCGGCAATGGCATCGCGGCTGTTATGAAAGGCCTGCAGTTTGCCATCTACGTACACCTGCCCTTCTTCCGGGATGTACTCGCCGCCCAGGATTTTCAGGAGCGTGGATTTACCCGCCCCGTTTTCGCCCAGCAAGCCATGTACCTTCCCTTTTTCCAGCGCAAAGCTGATGTCCTGCAACGCTTTGACGCCGGGGAAGGACTTGCTGATCGATCTGAATTCAAGATATGACAAAGGATTTCTCCGCCTCAAACCACAATCCATTGCAACCCGGCAGGCACGCCAGGCGTTTCTCTGGCAGAGCTCGCCAGCGCTGCTTGACGCCGCCCAGGTTGGCGTTCAAGCAAGCACTGGCGAATCTGCGTTTTACCCATCAGGGCGCTACGCGGAGAACTCGGCAGCCGAGGTCCCGAACAAGCAGCCGGAAAACATGCCCGATGGGTGTAGCGAGCGTGGACCAGGTTGCAAACCGCCAGCGCGCAGCCACCGGAACGTACGTCGGTACGTGAGGATGGTGAGCACTGCCCGGTTGCAAGATGGTCACGCGCATTAGCCCAGCGGGCATGTTTTTACTCGAGGCCCATTTCTTTACGCACTTCCGTGGCGTTATCACGCGTCATCAGCATACCGGTAGTCAGCGTCAGTGCCGGCGGAGCCTGGTTCTTGGTGATCCAGTTGTACATGTTCATGCTGGTTTCATAGCCATGACGCTTCGGGCTGATCAGCACGGTGCCAAAGAAGCCGGTTTTTTCAGCCTTTTTGAACTCGTTC
>JASLES010000506.1 GCA_030151005.1 Silvimonas sp. | reverse complement strand
GCCAGCCTGATGGTAGAAGACGTGCGCGGCAAGCGCAGCAAGGTCAAGAACAGCAATG
This sequence comes from Silvimonas sp., assembly GCA_030151005.1. Taxonomy (GTDB): domain Bacteria; phylum Pseudomonadota; class Gammaproteobacteria; order Burkholderiales; family Chitinibacteraceae; genus Silvimonas. Next base: position 3,329 of record JASLES010000506.1, on the reverse strand, counting down.
TGCTACTCAAGTTTGAGCGGCCGGGCCTTGATGAAATCCTGTCGCAGGCTGAAGCGCTGGCCACCGAGATTGATCTGGACCTCTTGTGGGAAACGTGCGGCGAGCACGAATTTGGCTTTGAGGAACTGGCCGCTGAATACTTTGGCGCCAACCCCAATGCAGCCTCGCAAATTGCCGTGGTTTTGCGCTTGTCCGCCGCGCCCATGTATTTCTACAAAAAGGGCAAAGGCCGCTACAAGGCCGCACCGGAAGAAAACCTGAAGGCCGCACTGGCCGGGCTGGAACGCAAACAGCGTGAGGCCGAACAAATGGCGGTATGGCAGGCTGAACTGACGGCAGGCAAGCTGCCAGACGCATTCGTGCCGCTCCTCAACCGGCTGCTGCATCGCCCCGACAAGAACAGCATTGAATACAAGGCGCTGGCACAAGCTGCCGACGCCGCACATACCAACCCCACGCGCCTGCTGCAAAGCGTGGGCGCCATCCCGGACGTGGCGGATTATTTCCTGCAAGGCTTCTTGCTGGAGACCTTCCCCAAGGGCCGCGATGCGGTGGTCGAGCAAACCATTACCTTGCCGGACAACCTGCCCGTAGCCAAGGTACAAGCGTTCTCTATCGATGATGTGACCACCACTGAAATCGACGACGCCTTGAGCCTTGTGAAGTTGCCCAACGGCAACTGGCAAGTGGGTATCCACATTGCCGCGCCGGCACTGGGTATTGAGCCGGGTACAGAGCTGGACAAGCTGGTGTTCGACCGCCTTTCTACCGTGTATTTTCCGGGCGACAAGATCACCATGCTGCCGGATTCGGCGGTCCAGGCGTTCACCTTGCTGGAAGGCGCCGCACGCCCGGCGGTCTCGATGTATCTGGAAGTCTCGCCTGGCTTTGACATCCTCAGCCATCGTACCGTCGTGGAACTGGTACCGATTGCCGCCAATCTGCGCCATGACCAGATTGAAGCGCTCTTCAACGAGTTGACCGCAGGCAAGGAAGACGGCCCGGATTTCCCGTGGAAGATGGAGCTGACCACGCTGTGGCGCTTTGCCGGCAACCTGGAAGGCCGCCGTGGCCGTGCCGATGACCCCAATGCCCCCGTGCGTATCGACTACAGCTTTTATGTCGACACCCTGGACAACGGTGAAAAGCGCGTGCGCATTTTGCCGCGTAAACGTGGCTCGCCCATGGACAAGCTGGTCGCCGAAATGATGATTCTGGTGAACAGTCAGTGGGGCAAGGATTTGAAAGATGCCGAAGTCGCCGGCATCTACAGAGTGCAGAACAACGGACGCGTGCGCATGACCACGCAACCAGGCCCGCATATCGGTCTGGGTGTGGAGTTTTACGCCTGGTCGTCCTCGCCGTTGCGCCGTGCCGTGGACTTTGTAAACCAGCAGCAGATCATCGCGATGGTCAGTGGCACCAAGCCGCGGTTCCAGAAAAACGATGCCGAACTCTTTGCCGCGATTGGCGCGTTCGACACCGCTTACGCAGCGTATGCAGACTTCCAGGACAAGATGGAACGCTACTGGTGTCTGCGTTATATGGAACAAGAAAACATGCGCGAGTTCTCTGGTTCGATCATCAAAGAGAACCTGGTGCGCGTAGATGGCATGCCGCTGGTAATGCGTGTGCCTGGATTGCCGGAATTACCGGCTGGTTCCACTGTCGTACTACAACGGCTGAAAACGGACTGGCTGGAATTGAATCTGGATTGCCGCCTGGCAACGATGTAATCGGGTGCTTGACCACCCGGAACAGGAATCACCCAATGCAGCAGAAACGCCCTCTGAATTACTACCTGCCGATGCGCTTTGCCAATGGCGAGCAGATTCGCCAGTTCTCCAAGCCATGCGTGCGCTGCGGACATATGCTCGGCGCCAAAGACATGTTTGGCATCGCGCGGCTGCTGGATGACAGCCTTGCCATCGCCGCCAAAGCGCAATGCCCCAAGTGTGGCGAGCAGTTTGGCGTGGCCTGCCGCGTGGACAATCACAAACGAGTGACCCGCGTGATCATGCCGGCGCTGCTGTTTGGCTGGTTCCTGCGCAATCTGCCGGTGCAGCCACGTGAACGCGAGGCAGAAGTCGCCCGCGCCGCCGCGCTGCTGGCCCAGGCCAACGAACCCGCTGCGACTGCGGCACCGACCGCAACCACCCCGCGTGAAATTATCCGTGCAGATGAGAGCGTGGGTAGCTTCCAGGGCAAGGTCATCCCTGCCTGGGTCAAGGTAGATGGCCAGCAAATGGCATTTGACCGGGTCCTGCTGAACGCCCGTCCCGGGCCTGGCGAGTTCTTGCTGGATGATTGTCTTGTGTACCGCGCTTGATCATTGATCAAACAGGGTGCTCAAACAGCCAGATGGCTGAAAGTGCCAGTACACCACCCATTTATGCGATTTATAATCGCCCCCTTACAAGTGATGTCGGAGCTTTACCATGAACCGCAGCATGCTCAAATCCAAGATCCATCGTGTCACGGCCACCCATGCCGAACTGCACTACGAAGGTTCTTGTGCCATCGATGAAGATCTCCTCGAGGCAGCGAACATCCGCGAATTTGAAGAAGTGACCATCTGGAACATCAACAACGGCGCGCGTTTTTCTACGTACGCCATCAAGGGCGCACGCGGCTCTGGCATTATCTCGTTGAACGGCTCTGCGGCGCGCCAGGCCCAAGTGGGTGATCTGCTGATCATTGCCACCTTTGCCCAGTACAACGAGACCGAACTGGCCAGCCATCATCCGGCATTGGTGTTCGTGGATGCACAAAACAAGATCAAGGAAATCAAACACGGCATTCCGACTCAGAACTAAGTCGGCCCACCGTGTACGCAACCAGGCCCCGCTTATGCGGGGCTTTTGTTTTGCGCCAGAAGCGGAGTGAATGTCGTACCATTTGCCTCTTTGATCCGGAGTAACCCCATGTCCGCCTCCCAGGTGCGCGACTATTTATTGTCGCTGCAGCAAAACATCGTCGCCACGCTGGAAAACCTGGATGGGCATGCTTTCCAGCACGATCAATGGGAACGCGCCGAGGGCGGTGGTGGCATATCCCGGCTGGTAGAAGATGGCGGCTTGATTGAACGCGGCGGGGTCAATTTTTCGCACGTCAAAGGCAAGACTTTGCCCCCTTCAGCCACAGCACATCGCCCGGAACTGGCCGGCCGCGCCTGGGAGGCCATGGGCGTGTCCCTGGTTATCCACCCGCGCAATCCCTACGTGCCGACGGTGCATATGAACGTACGCATGTTCCGTGCCTATGCCGAGGGCCAGGAAGATGTGGTCTGGTTTGGCGGCGGCATGGACCTGACGCCCTACTATGGCTTT
>JASLES010000504.1 GCA_030151005.1 Silvimonas sp. | reverse complement strand
GCCTACCACAACGTGGATGGCCTGCGCTGGTTCCTTGAACATGTCTGGCCAGTGGTGCGCGCTAACGTTCCCGACGCGCACCTGGATGTCGCGGGCGCAGTCTGCGGTGAGTTTGCCAATGTCGGGCCCGGCGTCACCTTGCATGGGCGGGTTGAGGAGTTGTCTACGGTGACGCGCTACTGCAGTTTTGCCGTCAACCCGGTGCTGATGGGGAGTGGCATCAAAATCAAGATGGTGGATTACTTCTGCGTGGGTCTGGGGTGTATCACCACGGCCAATGGCGCGGCGGGCTTCCCCGAACAACCCCCGCCGCCGTTTGATGTTGCCGAGGGCAAAGCTGACTTTGCCAGTGCAGTGGTGCGCACCATGCAGCAGCCCGATCACGCGGCCTTATTGCGGGAACGCACTATCGCCTATACCCCGCATTTCTCGGCTGAGGCCGCGGTCGCTCGCCTGCGTGAACTGTTGGCCGCCGGCGGCGTTGCGATGCACCCTGCCTCTGGTGCAATGCTGCCAGATGCACTGGTCCAGCCTTCTATTTGATCTACCTCGGTCCGCGTGATTCTGGCCACCGTTGCATCCGGTTGAGAGAAAGCTTTGGCCTTGCTGAACGTATTTCGGCAGGTCAACGATGGAGATCCGTTGTTCTCTTGCTGGAGGAGGGTGCATTGGCGATGTTTTGCAAGCTGCTGATATACATATGATTTCTTTTGAAATTGTCTCCGGCCTTCTCAAGACAATCAGATTTTTCGTTTATTTTTTTCAGCAAACGACGCACTTCGTTTAAAGAAGTAATAATTATTTGAAAGACTGCGGTAAAAAAGTATAAAGAAGCAAAGTTGTGCCCGGCATGCCCGAACGGGGAGGCGCCGCCGGTAGGGAGCAGTCCGCAAGGACCACATACAAGCTGTCAGGAGACTATTGATGAAAACAAAACTGAAGTTGTTGCCGCTGGGCTCTGTACTGGCCTCTGCCCTGTGTGCAGCTGCCTATGATCCCAGCGACTCGATCAGCACGTACGCCCAGTTGGGCTATCTCTATGACAGCAACGTATTCAGACTGAGTGACTCGCAAGACACCGAGACCGCGCTGGGCAAGGATCATCGCGGTGACTCGATCATTACGCCGCAGGTGGGCGGGCATATCGATGCCACCCTGTCGCGCCAGGTTTTTTCCGTCGATGCCAATATCTACGCGCCACGCTACATGTCATTCAGCCAACTCGATTACGTTGGCTGGAACAACAGCCTGGGCTGGAATGGTGAAATTGGTCACAACTGGTTTGGCTCGGCCACATTTGGTGACCAGAAGGTCGTGTCTGACTTTGGTGATGTTTTGCTGAATCAGGAAGACCTGATGCGCACGCTCACCGGTAGCGCAGAGGCTGGCTACCGTATCAATAGTAGCGTGGCGGTGGTCGTGGATGCCAGCCGCGCCAAGGTGCGCCACAGCCAGGAAACCATTCTGGATCTGTACAACGATCAGTACGGCGCCAAGTTGCAATACACCACGGATCGGGGCGGTGTGTTTTCGCTGGGTGAACGCTATCAGAAGGTGGATTACGACAGCCAGACCTTCAATGGCTTTACGGTGAACCAGGACTATACGCAGCGTGTGACGCAGTTAACAGCGTTCTACCCGTTTGATCCCAAGTTCGATATTGCGGGCGGCTATGGCCTGGTGAAAATCCATACAGATACAACAGATCAGAGTGACTGGCAGGCCAATGCCACCCTGAACTGGCACGCCACCGACCGGACCAAGTTTTCTCTGGGCTATTCGCATGCGCTTAATGCGCCGGGAGTACCTACGGTGAGTCTATCCGCTCCCACTATCAGCTGGGTGGTGAGTGGAAGGTCACAGACAAAATTGTCACCAATGCTTCGCTGGCTTACGACAAATATGACTATCCAGCCTCGTTGAACGTCGCCGCGTACAACGACAACGTCAAAACAGCCAATCTTGGGGTTAGCTGGAAACCCCGCTCTTCTATTGAGACTTCGGTCTACGCCACCTGGGCTAACCGCGATTCCACGGTTGAGCTACGCACCTACGACGACTGGCAACTTGGCGCAACAGTCAAAATCCTTTTTTAAGATAGCTTAAGTCACCTTTAAGGTTGTAAGGAATATTCTAACAACCGTAGAAAGTAAATCACTTGTGTTTTGTGTTTATCAGATGTAAAAAGCTTTCTGGAAGTTTCTTGTTGCGTTGCACAACGGATTGTCCTGAAGACGGGCGTGCCCTTGAAAGCCTGATTCTTCGGGGTTTTGTGACCAGCAATGACAACGACCCGCTTGCATGGTGACGGTTTGAACACCGTAGCGATGGATGCGACGTGGCTGGCCCAGAAATGGGCCCGCACACACTGGTATTCGGGATCTATCAGCATTTGCTGGCATTGCTTCTGTTTTGCGTAAGTAATGCGGACTGGTTCAAACCCTCTGGACACGGAGTTGACGCCATGGAAAGACTCATTAATCGCAGCCCCAATGTGGAGCAAATGGCTCAACCGCTCACACATGGCGGCGGTGGCAATCTGCTGCATTTTTCAGCACGGGAATCCGATGCCCCGGCCGTGGGTATGCTCAACGACCGGTTTGAAGAGTTTTCCAAAGCCGCTCCTATTGCCAGCTTGTTCAAGTTGGTGATTGACCCGGTCATGGTGGTTGCAACGTTGCTGGTGCTGGCTCGGGCATTTGATCTGGCCTACGACGGCTACATCATCATCCTGGCCGTGATCGCCTTTTTGCTGTCGGCGCTGATTCTGGAAGGAACCTTCCTGTTTGTGCCGGGGTACTCCCGTCCGTTACTGGGCATGGCGCGCTTTGCCACGGGCTGGGCGCTGATTTGCGCGCTGGTCATCATGATTGGCTGGGCCACACACTGGTCCGTGTATTACGACGAAAACTTTGTGTTGTCCTGGATGCTGCTGGCCCCGGTTAGCCTTGTTGCCACCCACTGGCTGATCCGCGTGGGCTTCCTGTTCAAGGAAGGGCGTTCGCGCTCGCAATCGGCAACCCGCAAGGTGGTGGTGATTGGCGCCAACAAGATGGGCCGCGCATTGGCACGACGCATGCAGCACAGCGCGTTGCAGAACATGACGTTCCTGGGCTTTTTTGATGACCGCGGCCTGGATCGGCTGGAAGGCGTGCGTGAAGAAGAGTTGCTGGGCGGGCTGGATCGGCTGCCGGAGTTTATCCGCAGTAACGACGTGCATGAACTGTATATCTCGTTGCCAATGACCAAGCAGCCGCGCGTCATGCAGATGCTTGATGAAATGCACGACAGCACGGTGTCTATTTTCTTTGTGCTGGATTTCTCGGTCTTTGACCTGATCCAGGCACGATTTGAACTTGCTGCCGGCATGCCGGTGGTGGCGGTATGCGAAAGCCCGTTCCTGGGGTTACGTGGTCTGGCCAAGCGGTTCTCCGACATTGTGCTGGCGACGTTGATCCTGTTGCTGATCTGGCCGGTGATGCTGGCCGTGGCCATTGCCGTCAAGCTGACGTCCAAAGGGCCGGTGTTATTTACCCAGCAACGTTATGGCGCCGATGGCGAACGTATTACGGTTTACAAATTCCGTTCCATGAAAGTGCATTCAGAAAATGCCGGTACGGTCACTCAGGCCACCCGCAATGATCCGCGCCTGACACCGATTGGTGGTTTTTTGCGCCGCACATCTCTGGATGAATTGCCGCAATTTATTAATGTGCTGGAAGGAAAAATGAGCATTGTCGGGCCGCGCCCGCACGCCAATGCGCATAACGAGATGTACCGCAAGCTGATCAAGGGTTACATGATGCGCTATAAGGTCAAGCCCGGTATTACGGGCTGGGCGCAAGTTAATGGTTATCGGGGCGAAACAGAAACGCTGGACAAAATGCAGAAACGGATTGAATACGATCTGGATTATTTGCGTAACTGGTCTTTGTGGCTGGATATCAAAATCATTCTGGCAACCGTCATGATGATTATCCGCGACAAAAATGCGTATTGAAAAACGGATTTGACAGAAGGATCAATGGGGGATTTATGGTGCAGCAGTTTGGTTTCAGTTTTATCCTGGCATTGGCGGTAACGGCCGCATTGTCGGGGTGCAAAAATGATACGCAGGCCAATGCACCGCCCAGCCAGGTGCTTGCCCGTGTCAATGGGGATGAAATCACCGTTAACCAGCTTAATTATTTGCTGGCTTCGCAAAAAACGGTGGATGACCAGACGCGGCAACGCATGCTGGAAAACCTCGTGACACAAGACGTGCTGGTGCAAAAAGCGGTTGAGGCCAAGCTGGACCGTGACCCGCGTGTGCTGTCCAGCATCGAGTTCTCCCGCCGGCAGATTCTGGCTCAGGCCATGCTGTCCAAAGAGGTTGGCACGCCGCAGCCGGTGACCGATGCCGACGTAGAGAAGTTCTATAGCAGCAGGCCGGAACTCTTTGAAAAGCGCAATCTGTATACGCTTGACTCGTATGTGTTGCCCAATAAATCGCTGACTGATGCGGTGAAAAAGCAGCTCGACTCAGTGCACACCGCGCAAGACATGCGAACCACCTTGCAGGGTGCCGGTATTGTTTTCAAGGAAGCGCAGGAACGGGCTGCCCCGGAAAAAATGCCGCAGCAACTGTTGCAGGTGGTCACACCGCTCAAGACGGGTGATGTCGCCATTGTGGTGCAGCAAGATCAGGCCATGCTGGTGCTGGTTGAGAGCATGCAGCCGGCCCCGGTTGCCTTGAAAGAGGCAACCCCCGCCATTCAGGCTTATTTGCAGCAGGAACGCGCGCAAAAACTGGCCGAACAGAAAATTGATACTTTGAAGAAAGCGGCAAAAGTGGAATACGTGCAGCAATTTGCAGCTGCACCGCAGGCCGCTCCGGCTGCCGAAAAAGAAACACCGGCAAATGACAACGACCATATCAAATCAGGGATGGGTCTTAAATGAAAACACTGATAACACTATTTGTACTCTGCATGCTGGCTATTGCAATGCAGGCCAAAGCGGCCGATTCGGGCGAATATCGCCTGGGTACTGGTGATGTATTAAAGATTTCCGTTTATGACCATCCTGAACTGGAAAAAGAAATTCAGGTCAGCCAGGAAGGCACCATTACTTATCCCATGATTGGTACGGTTTCCGTTAAAGGTAAAACCTTTTCTGAAGCGGAAGCGCTGATTGCCAAAAAACTGGTGGATGGTGATTTCATCAAGAAACCAAACGTCAATATTCTGGTTTCCCAATACAAAAGCCAGATGGTTTCCGTGGTGGGCGAGGTCAATCACCCCGGTCGATTCCCGCTGGATTCTTCCATTAACGTGGTGGATTTGCTGGCCCTGGCGGGCGGGGTTTCCGTCAACGGGGGCGATCGCATTTTCCTCGTGCGGGATAACCAGCGTACCGAAATCCTGCTGCCGCGCCTGGTATCGGGTGGGGATGGCGCTGCGGCGCTGGACACCAAGCTGAAAAATGGCGACGTCATCTACGTGCCGCGTATGGCCATGGTGTACGTCTATGGCGACGTGAACCGCGCCGGTGGTTTCCGGCTGGAACAGAACATGTCGGTGATGCAGGCACTGTCGCTGGCCGGTGGTTATACCACGCGGGCATCGCACTCCAGCCTTGTGGTCACGCGGACCAGCGCAGACGGCAAAGTCACCCGTATGGATGCCAAGCCGGATGACCATCTGCAGGAAAACGACGTTGTTTTCGTGCCTGAAAGCATCTTCTGAGTGTCGGAGAGAGCGATGACAATCGGACAACTTTTACAGATTCTCAAAGCGCGCAAGCGGCTGGTGCTGCTGGTGCTCTTTGTGATGGTGGCCATGATGGTGGCTGTGGTGATGTTCTTCCCGCCCCGCTACGCGGCCGAAGCCATCCTGACCATTGATGTTGGGTCGGTCGATCCGGTCAGTGGTCAGACTGATAGCGAAACCAGCGCGCCAGGTTATTTGTCGACCCAGGCCAAGATCATTGAAAGCCATAACACGGCCATCAAGGTGATCCACACGCTCAAGCTGGGTGACGACAAAGCCGTGCAGCAAAGCTACATCGATGCCACGCAAGGCAAAGGCACGCTGGATGACTGGCTGGCCGATCGCTTGCTGCATGATGTGAAAGCCACGGTAGCGCGGGATGGCAACATCATCACCATCAAATACACCTCGCCCGATCCCAAGTTCTCTTCAATGATGGCCAATGCCTTTGCTGCTGCGTATGTGCAAATGGTGACGGACCTGCATTCGGGCACAGAGCAACAGAACAATGCGTTCTTCCAGTCCCAGCTCAAGACCTTGCAGGCTAACCTGGCGACAGCGCAGCAAAAACTGGCGGTATTCCAGCAAAAGAACGGGATTGTCGCCACAGACGAAAAACTGGACGTCGAATCACAACGCCTGACTGAGCTGTCTACCCAGATGGTGGCTGCCCAGGCGCTGGCGCTGGAAGCACAGTCGCGGGCTCGCGGTACCAGTAACCAACCGGATGTGATCAACAACCCGCTGGTGCAGAACCTGAAAGGGCAGGTGGCCCAACTGGAAGCCAAGTTCAAGGAACTGGCCGCCAAGGAAGGCAGCAACAATCCGGCCTACCAACAGGCGCTGGCAGAGTTGAACGAAGCCAAGGCCCAACTGGCGCAAGCCATGTCGACCTACAGCCAGGGTTTGTCCAACGGTGCCAGCAACGCCAGTGCGCGCTTTGCCGGTCAGCAAAAAGAAATGGAAGCGCAGCGTGAAAAACTGCTGCAAATGAAGACGCAGCGTGCGCAGTCGCAGATTCTGGAGCGTGAAGTAGAAAGTGCCCAGAACGCCTTTGATACCGCCCTGCGCCGGCAGACCGAAACCTCCTTGCAGGCGCGTGTAACGCGTGGCGATACCGGCATGCTCAAATCTGCACCAGAACCGCTGGGCCCATCCTTCCCGCGTCCGGAAATCATGATTCCGCTGGGCATCATTCTGGGGCTGTTGTTCGGTGCAGCGCTCGCCGTCGTGGTTGAACTCTCTAACCGCCGCCTGCGTTCTGTGGTCGATGTTGAACTGCTGCTCAATCTGCCGGTGCTTGCCACCATCAACACCAAGCACGGCAAGGTTGCACTCTTGCCCCAGCGCGGTACAGCCAAACTCACGCTGAATCACGGAGCCGGCTCATGAAAAATGAACTGATTGTTGCCGAGGCCGCGGACCAGTCCGCGCGGATCGGGCAGATTTTGCTGGGTGACGGCAAGCTGACCCAGGCGCAGGTGGACCAGATTACCGAAGTGCAGATGGAAACCGGTATGCGCTTTGGCGAGGCCGCCATCAAGCTGGGGCATGTGACCGACGAAGATATTCGCCGCGCCGTTGCCCGCCAGTTTGATTACTCCTGGCTTGACGCCCGGGATGGCGCTTACGACGCCTCGTTGGTGGCCGCCTACAAGCCGTTCTCCCGTGAGGTGGAGCAGCTGCGTAATCTGCGTAGCCAGTTGGTGCTGCGGGAAGACGCCGTGGCCGAGCGCTGTTTTGTGGTGGCCAGTGTGGATGACGAGTCTGCCTCCAGCTGGGTGGCGGCAAATCTGGCGGTGGTGTTTGCCCAACTGGGCGAACGCACCTTGCTGATTGATGCCAATCTGCGCTCGCCCAATCTGCAAAAGCTGTTCCGCCTGGGTACCGGGCATGGGCTGGCCGACATTCTGGCCGGGCGCTCGGGCAACGACTGTATCCAGCATCTGGGCCAGTTGGGCGATCTGTCTGTGCTGACCTCCGGCACGGTGCCGCCCAACCCGCAGGAACTCTTGAGCCGGCAAGCTTTTCGCGGCCTCTTGCAAGAAGCCCGCCCGCATAACGACGTGATCATTATCGATAGTCCGCCCCTGACAGATGGCGCTGACGTGCAGTTGCTGGCGGCACGTGCAGGTGCCGCCGTACTGGTGGCGCGCCGGCACAAGTCTTCGGTGCGCGCCATGTTGCAGCTGCGTGATGAATTGCTGGTCACCGGCGCCACGGTGCTCGGCGTGGTCATGCTCAACTAAGTCCGGAACCTGGTAAAAAGGCCCGCCCTTATGGATCGCATTCCGGTTACTCCACAATTTGCTCTGCCCGGTCTGTTCAACGGACGCCGTCTGGCTGTGCTGGCGTTTGCCTGCGCGTTGCTGCCCACGCTGTACACCCTGGTCAACACGCTGTGGGCGACGCCAGATCAGGAGCATGGCCCGATCATTTTGCTGTTGGTGTTGTGGCTCTTCTGGCGCAAACGCGGCGCGCTGGCCGCTTTACCAGCGCGCTCGGCTGCGGTGGGTTGGGCGGCTTTGCTGGTATTTGCCTTGAGCTACGGCCTGGGCCGCTCCCAAGGGATTTACTTCCTGGAAACCGGCTCCTTCATTGTGTTGGTGGCCGGCTGGCTACTGCTGGAAAAGGGTTGGGCTGCAGTGCGGCTGATGTGGTTTCCGCTGTTTTTCATGCTGTATTTGCTGCCTTTGCCCGGCCCGGTGGTGGACGCCATCACCTCTGGCCTGAAAGAGTCGGTGTCGCATGTGGCAGAGGCCGTGTTGTATTGGGCTGGTTACCCGATTGCCCGCAACGGGGTGGTGCTCAATATCGGCCAGTACCAGTTACTGGTGGCAGATGCATGTTCGGGGCTGAACTCCATGTTCAGTCTGTCAGCCCTGGGTTTTCTGTTTGTGCATATCACCCAGCCGCCGTACTGGTGGCAGCGCGTGATCATTATCCTGGCGTTGCTGCCCATTGCCTTTGTGGCCAACGTCATTCGCGTGATGGCGCTGGTGCTGCTGACCTATTACCGCGGTGATGCCGCAGGCCAGGGCTTTATGCACACGGCGGCCGGGCTGACCGTGTTTGTGGTGGCGCTGGTGTTAGTCGGCATCCTCGGTGAAATCCTGATGCGGCTGGGACGTCACGCACCCAAAAGGAGTCTGCAATGACGCTGGCTTTGCCCACTTTGCAATGGCGCCCGGTCTTGCTGGCAGTGTTGATCGCGACCGGCCCCGTGCTGGCCTGGTCATTCACGCCGCATCACCTGATGGCGGACAGCCGTCAGAATATTGACCTGGAAAGCACCATGCCCAAACG
>JASLES010000314.1 GCA_030151005.1 Silvimonas sp. | reverse complement strand
ACTTTGACCGCTTGCGAGTACGGGCCGACGGCTTTGGGGGCTTTGTCGCTGTGGATGATGGACTTGCTCATGATGTGCTCCGGCATAAGGCAATGAGGTAGAGCGGGGAACATAACCTGGGGGAGGGGCGCTGGCAAGGATAGGCTTGTCGTGCCTGGTTGGCATTTTCTGTGCAAGCCACTGTTCAGGCTTTTTCGCCCGGATGCGCGGGGCAGGAATCGCGGGATATGGGCGAGGATGGTGGGTTGGCTATGCCATTAACTCGTCATTCCCCTCGGCGGGCCCCCGCTGAGGCGGGAATCCAGTCCGGCCACTGCAAGTGGCCTTTGCCATGCTTCCGTAGGGTGGATTCGGAGCGGAGTGGCAATCCACCGCCTGCGATGTTTGCGTGTCAGCGCCTTTGGCGCGGGCTTGAAAAGCGTTTACATACCGGCGGTGGCCGGAGCACGTCAGTTTCTTTGCTTCGCCACCTCGGCGGCCCCAAAGAAAGTAACCAAAGAAAGGCGACCCCAGCCGGGCGGCCCTCCGGGCTGCCCTCGGTCGGTCGGGAGCCTTGGGTCTCCCTCCACGCCCTCGGCGCTGGGCTTTAACGGGGGAGGACGTCAAAAGCAACACCAACATCAACATCAACATCAACATCACCCCCCCCAACAGCCACAGCCCGCCTGCTGCTGGCTCTCACTCCTCCGGCAAAAACCGCTCCAGCAGCGTATTCAAAAAACGCCGTCCGCGCTCGGTAGGTTGAATGTGGTGCAGGTCGCGGCTGAGCAAACCGTCGGCCACGGCGCGTTCTACTTCGTGAATCACTTTGGTCAGCGGCAAACCGGTGCGGTGGGTAAAGAGGTCGATGTCAAAACCGTCAATCAACCGCAGCGCGTTGAGCATGAATTCAAAGGGCAGTTGCGCCAGCGTCACGCGTTCTTCCGTCTGCACGGCGTTGCCTTGCGCCATGTGTGTCAGGTATTCCGTGGGCTGCTTGTAGCGCATCTGGCGGATGATCTTGTCCGGAAAACTGATTTTGGCGTGCGCGCCGGCCCCAATGCCCAGATAGTCGCCAAACGTCCAGTAGTTGAGGTTGTGCTTTGCGCGGCGGCCCGGGCGGGCGAAGGCGCTGGTCTCGTAATGCTCGAACCCCGCAGCGGCCAGATGAGATTCAATGGCGTCTTGCATGTCTGCCGCCGTGTCATCGTCGGGCAGGGCGGGCGGGTAACGGTGGAACAGCGTGTTCGGTTCCAGCGTCAGGTGATAAGCAGAGAGATGCGTTGAGCCGGCGGCGATGGCGGTGTCGATGTCGCTGATGGCCTGTTCCAGCGTCTGCCGGGGCAAGGCGTACATGATGTCGAGATTGAAATTGTCGAAGTGCTTGCGGGCAATCTCGATGGCCTTGTGGGCTTCTTCATCATTGTGAATGCGCCCCAGTGCTTTGAGGTGGTCACCGTTAAAACTCTGGATGCCGATCGACAAGCGATTGATCCCTGCCGCGCGGTAGCCAGCAAATTTTTCGGCTTCAAAGGTCCCCGGATTGGCCTCCAGCGTGATTTCTGCATCCGGTTGCAGGCGCAGGCGGGCCCGAATGCCGGCCAGCAAGGTGTCCATGGCGTCGGCAGAGAACAGGCTGGGGGTGCCGCCGCCCATGAAAATGGTGTTCACCTGGCGGCCCCAGATGAGCGGCAGACAGGATTCCAGATCACGCAGTAGCGCTTCAACATATTGCTGTTCCGGCACGCCTTCGCGCACGGCATGGCTGTTGAAGTCGCAATACGGACACTTTTTTACGCACCACGGAAAGTGGATGTACAACGACAGCGGCGGCAGGGCGGTAAGGCCCCAGTTGGCGCTGGACGAAGGCTGCAGAATGGCTTGCATCAAAAACCCGGTATCAGGGCGGGCACTGGCCCGCCGGTAAAATCATTCGTCGGTGGCTGCAGGTACGACTTTGGCCAGCAAAAAGCTGCCATCGTAGAGCGCCAGACGTCGCCGCACGCGGTTGCGTCGATCCAGTTCGTACAACACTTCAAAACCGTCTTGTTCGCGCTCTGGCCATTTGCGTTGCGTGGTCCAGTGCAGTTTGAACGCGGCCGACTGCGCCAGAAAATCCGGTTGGGCCAGCCATTGGTTGGTGACAATGTGGGCCGCAGTTTCCTTCCAGCGCATCCAGTCAGCGTCGGTTTTGGCTCGGGAATAAAACACCCCGGCAACTTCAAAATCAAATACAAATTCCTGCATGAACTGCGGTTTCCTTCAATCTTCAGTCGTGGCCATGGCGATGCCCGGTTGGGCATAGCCGGTGGCCAGTGCATGGGCCCAGTCCGGGCGGCCATTGGCGTTGGCGCGCGCAACGGCGCTGGAATAGTCGTAAGGGACGGCCAGTAATTCTGCAAACCACTGGCCTTCGCATTGTTCGCAAATGGCGTAACGGGCATGGGGCGCGCCGTTTTCGATCAGATGCGGGTAAGGGTGTTCGTCATCGTAGGCGGGCAGGCCTACACTGCCGGGGTTAATGATCAGCTTGCCATCCTGGGTGGCCACAATGCGCGGATAGTGTGTATGACCACAGGCAATCACTTGCGCATCAATATTGCCTAGCCGTTGGGAAATCTCATCGGCGTGGGCAAGCCGGACACCACCAGGCACCACGGTTTCCAGAAAATAGTCCAGATCACTCGTCGGGGTGCCGTGGCACAAAAATACTGCCGGCCCAAGCCAGGCGGTAGCGGGCAGAGTAGCCAGCCAGGCCAGCGTTTCCTGGTTGAGCTGGCTGCGTGCATAGCTGTCGGACGGGCTGCTTTTTTCTGGATGGGCCGGGTCAACGGCCAGCAGTTGCCGCTCATGATTGCCAGCCAGTTGTACCCAGCGCTGGCGCATCAGGAACTGGGCGGTTTCTTGCGGCCATAACGGGCCGGAAAGACTGTCGCCCAGATTCACAATGGTGCTGATGCCACGGCTACGGGCATCAACCAGCACTGCATCCAGTGCCGGCAGGTTGCCGTGGATATCTGAAACCAGGGCGAAGCGCATGGCGTCTCCAGCTTGGGTTCCGGTTCAGTCTTTGCCTGCCCAGGGGTTCTCCAGGGCATCAACCATCCGGTGCAACACCTCACGCATTTGTGTGGGGGCGACTTCCATTAACAGGCCGTCTTCAAACGCGTCTTGCATCATCTGGACGATCTCGTCCAGGTTCTCGTTCATGACTTTGACTTTTTCCGTGCACGATACCACGCTGCCATCGTCGCGCAGAAACACTGCCCAACGCTTTTCATCTGTCATTAAAAACCTTCCTCCCGCAATTTGGCCATCAATGCGGCCAGGGCTTTACCTCTGTGGGAGATGAGGCCTTTCTCTTCCTGCGTCAACTGGGCGACGGAACGATTGTATTGCGGCACCAGAAACAGCGGGTCGTAACCAAAGCCGCCCTCGCCCTGCGGCGCCTGCAGTACGTAACCGTGGCAAGAGCCATCTGCAATCAGCGGCTGCGGGTCATCGGCATGGCGGACCAGCACCAGCGCGGCGTAATACCAGGCACGGCGATCTTCATTGCCATCCAGCGCAGCCAGCAGTTTTTCGTTGTTACGGGCATCAGATTTGGGTTCCCCGGCATAACGGGCAGAGAACACACCCGGCGCGCCGCCCAGCGTGGCGACGCAAATGCCGGAGTCATCGGCCAGTGCCGGCAAGCCGGTCAGACGTGCAGCATGACGCGCTTTGGTCAGGGCATTTTCAATAAAGGTGAAAAAAGGCTCTTCAGCCTCGGGTACACCCAATTCACCCTGCGGCACGATCTCCAGATCAAGCTGGGCAAACAGATGCCGGAATTCCTTGACCTTGCCGGTGTTGTTGCTAGCCAGAACAATACGTTTCATCAGGATTGATCCCTTGTCAGTGCATGCGCGTCAGCAGCATCAGGTTGTTCTCCCGGCGCACATCAAACTGCGCCATCACCGACATGCCAATCAATGCCATGGGCGCATTATCGGTATCTAGCACGGCAGCAGACACATTGTTCAATGTCACGGTATCCAGACGAATCGTCGGCACGGTGACCATCCAGGTCCGCACGACGCCATTGGCCGTTTGCGTGGCGCTGGGCAGGCCGCGCTGATAGTTGATATGTAAATGATCAGCCATGCTGCGCGTCAGCGTCAGATAGCTTGCGCCGGTATCGATCATGGCGCGAACGGAGGCATCCCCCACTGAGAGGGAGGTAAAGTACATGCCGCGTGCATCCGGGCTAAGAATCAGCTTGTCATTACCCGCGTCGGCCGGCTGATAGCCTTCGCCCAGTCGCAACTGGCGTTGCTGCCCGTTGATGACCACGGTGGCGACATCTGGCGTCAGGCTCACAAGGCGCACGTTCTGGACGGTTTGCCCCACGCCCAGCAGCACGCGCTGACCGTCAATGTTGATCATCGCCTTGCTGCCCATGGCGGCCAGATAAGTCAGTGTCATGGCCTGTGCCGCAAGGGGCAGCAACAGGGTGATGGAACACAACAAGCCGGCGATGCGGTGTTTCATTCGGCCTCGATAGCAGGGCGGATGGTCTGGGCCATGGCCGCTTCAATCAGCGACCAGTTGGCGTCTTTGAGCAGTTTGGCATCGGACAGCATGCGTCGCCACTGGCGCGCACCGTACTGCCCCTGGTACAGGCCCAGAATATGCCGGGCAATAAAACGCAGTGGCGTACCTGCTTTGAGTTCGGCTTCGATAAACGGGCGCATGGCGTGCATGACGTCTTCGCGCGTGCGCGCAACCGGCGCGGCGCCATAAAACAGCGCATCGACTTCAGCCAGGGTAAACGGATTCTGATAGGCCTCACGCCCAATCATGACGCCATCAACATGCTTGAGGTGTTCTGCGGTGGCCGCATGATCCGTAATGCCGCCGTTGATGATGATCTCAAGGTGCGGGAAATCGCGCTTCAATTGATACACATAATCGTATTTGAGCGGCGGAATCTCGCGATTTTCCTTGGGCGAGAGCCCCTTGAGAATGGCATTGCGCGCATGCACGACA
>JASLES010000445.1 GCA_030151005.1 Silvimonas sp. | reverse complement strand
GGCAAATATCAGGAGTTCTCGCTGGCTTACATGCAGCGCGTGGTAGCTGGTTTGAAGCGCGAGGCCGACGGCCGTCGGGTACCGGTGATCCTGTTTACCAAAGGCGGCGGCCTGTGGCTGGAAAACATGGCCGCCACCGGGTGTGACGCGTTGGGTGTGGACTGGACGGTTGATCTGGGCGCTGCCCGTCAGCGGGTTGGCAGTCAGGTTGCCTTGCAAGGTAACTTTGATCCCGTCGCCTTGATGGCGTCTCCCGCCGCCATTGAAGCGGAAGTGGCGCGTCTGCTGGCGTCATATGGCTCGGGTACCGGTCATATCTTTAATCTGGGTCACGGCATTGGTCAGTTTACCCCGCCTGATAATGTAAGCGTATTGGTGGAAAGCGTGCATAAGCTTTCAAAAACCTATCATTTGTAATTCTTTGCTTATTTGCTGATTGCCCTTGAAATCAAACCCCGGGCTTTGAAAGCAAAAGCGTGAAACATGGATGTAGTATTTACTTATGCACACGGCAAAACAGGGATCAAACCGCTTTGTCAAGCCCTGTTGGCAATCCAGTGTCAAAAGAATACAAATAACTTAACCTGTTGATTTTTAAGTAATTTTTATTTTGGTTTAAAAAATAGGCAATCCAGCCTACATCTTGTTGTAACGCGGGTTTCACAGAGTTACACGCAAGTTCTTCACAAAGTTATCCACAGAAGCTGTGGGTAGTTTTTCGTGGCATATTTTGGTGCCTTGATGCCGGAAGTTTACTTACAAGTTGCACTGGATGTGCCATTACAGCGCACGTTCGATTATCGATTTGAAGGGGAATTACCTGTTGCTGGATTACGGGTAATTGTGCCCTTTGGCCGCCAATTGCTATGCGGCGTGATTGTGCAGGTCGATACGCAATTTGCAGGCACGGCGGGCCTGACCGTCGAACAACTCAAAACGGTGCATGAAGTCCTCCATGACATGCCGCCATTGCCCCAGAATGTGCTGGCACTGTGTCGTTTTTGTTCAGACTATTACGCCTGGCCGCTGGGGCAAGTGATTGCTGCAGCGCTGCCTGGCGCGTTTCGACAGCCCCAAGTCTGGCAGGGCGGCAAAGAACTGGCGTATTACGCGGCTGCAGATGCCGCAGCCCTGGTGCAGCACATTCCGGCGCGTGCACGTCGTCAGCAAGAACTGGCAACGCTGCTGGCTGCGCCGCGCAGCCTTGATGAGATCCGTGCGGTTTCACCCAGTGCCATTGGCTGGCTCAAATCCTGGCTGGAAGAAAACCGCGTGCTTGAGGTAACGGCGCCCGCCGCGCCGCACGGCGCACCCGTCACGCCGGAGCTCCCCGTACTGACTGAAGAGCAACAGACCGCGCTGGCGCAACTGGCCTCTGCCGACGGGTACGCGCCGTTCTTGCTGTTTGGGGTGACCGGCAGCGGCAAAACCGAAGTCTATCTGCGCGCCATTGAGCAACGGCTGGCCGCTGGCGGTCAGGTGCTGGTGCTGATCCCGGAAATCAATCTTACGCCGCAACTGGAAGCTCGCTTCAAGGCGCGCTTCCCGCAGGAACGCATGGTCTCTTTGCATAGTGGCCTTGCCGACGGTGAGCGCACGCGCAACTGGCTGCTGGCAGCGCAAGGCCGTGCGCGCATTGTGTTGGGGACGCGTCTGGCGGTGTTTGCGCCCATGCCAAACCTCGCGCTTATCGTGGTTGATGAAGAGCACGATCTGTCATACCGCCAGCAAGAGGGCTTCAGATATTCTGCGCGGGATGTAGCGGTATACCGTGCACGGCAGGCCAATGTGCCCATCATTCTGGGTAGTGCCACGCCCAGCATGGAAAGCTGGCGCAATATGCGGGAGTCCCGCTACCGCCTGTTAACGCTGAAAGAGCGTGCAGTTACCGGCGCGAAGGCGCCGCAAATCCAGTTGTTATCGACCCAGCAGTTGCGGCTGTTTGATGGCCTGACCCAGAACGCCATCACCGCCATGCGGGAAACATTGGGGCAGGGCGGTCAGGTATTGGTCTTTATTAACCGGCGTGGTTATGCGCCGGTATTGGCGTGTCATGAATGTGGCTGGATTGCCAGTTGCAAGCGCTGTACCGCTCGTCTGGTGCTACATCGGGAAGACCGCCGCCTGCGCTGCCATCATTGCGGGTGGGAAAGCCCGCCGCCCATGCACTGCCCGGATTGCGGCAACGCCGATCTGCAACCATTGGGGTTTGGAACGCAGCGACTGGAAGAAACGCTGGCTGATCTTTTTCCGGACACGCCGCCATTGCGCATTGATCGGGATAACACCCGACGCAAAGGCAGTCTGGATGCCATGCTGCAGCAAATCCACAAGGGCGAAGCCCGTCTGCTTGTGGGCACGCAAATGATGGCCAAGGGGCATGACTTTGCCAATCTGCAACTGGTAGTGGTCCTGAACGCAGATGCCGGTTTGTTCTCGCTGGATTTTCGCGCGCAAGAGCGGTTGTATGCGTTGCTGTTGCAAGTGGCCGGTCGCGCCGGTCGCGCCGGTCAGCCGGGCAAGGTCTTGCTGCAAACCCGTTATCACGATGATCCGTTCTATCCCATGCTGATCTCGGGTGATTACGCTGCGTTTGCCGATAGAACGCTGCAAGAGCGCAAAGCCAACGCGTTGCCGCCATATTCCACCTGGGCCATGCTGCGTGCCGAAGCCAAAACCTTGCAGCGCGCCATGGGTTTCTTGCGTGAGATACGTGAACGCTGGCGGGATTTTCCGGGCTTGCATATGGCGCAGCCGGTGCCGGCGCTGATGGTGCGCAAAGCCGGTTGGGAGCGCGCCCAGGTGCTGATCTCTGCCCAGCGTCGGCCCGCTATGCAGGCTGTATTGCGGGACATGCTGGAACAATTGGGGACAGAGAAACACCCCGGTGTGCGCTGGGTGCTGGATGTCGATCCGGTCGATGTTTAATGCGTTAGCCCGACCCATAGGCAATGGTTTGGCCCTGCCCCCCAGCAAAAAGCCCCGCATTGCGGGGCTTTTTGCTGGGGGTTGCGATCAAACCGGCATGCTGCCTATCAGATGGCATCCTCATCATGTTCACCCGTGCGGATGCGGATAGCTTGCTCGACGGTGTAGACAAAAATCTTGCCATCGCCAATTTTGCCGGTGCGGGCGGCGTTCTGGATCGCTTCCAGGGCAGCGTCCAGCTTGTCGTCGCTCAGCACGACTTCAATTTTGATCTTGGGCAGGAAATCGACCACGTATTCTGCACCGCGATACAGTTCGGTGTGGCCTTTCTGGCGCCCAAAGCCTTTGACTTCGGTAACGGTCAGGCCAGAAATACCAAGGTCAGACAGCGCTTCGCGCACGTCGTCCAGTTTGAACGGTTTGATGATCGCATCGATTTTTTTCATTGTTTGTCCTGGTTGGCGTGTTGCCGCCGCGTTGATGTCGTCAGATGACCGGAGTCACGCTCTTGATTCTAGCAGGCTGTGCTTACTGGCCGCCAAGCTTGATGGTGTGTCCGCTGCCCATACGGTCAAGCAAGCTGGTAAACAGGGCTTCTTTGCCCTTGGCCGGGGTAAAAGTCAGCGAGCCGGTAGGGCCGTTGTCGGTGATCTCGCCGTTACCGGTAATGGCCAGCAAGCCGCCCTGAGGCGTGATTTGCCAGGTTTGCGTGTGGCCAGACTGGTTGATCGTAATCAGATAATTACCGAACGGATTGGCTTGCGGTGTCACCAGAGCGCTGGCGTCGTTCAGCTGCATACTGATTTTATCCAGATGGCCTGCGCTCAGTTGCGCTGCGTGAACTTGCAAACGGCCGCCCAGACGGAACGGGGAGAGCATTTTGACCTGCGCAAACAGCGGCGCTGCCGGCATGTTCAGGGCCACGTCTTCCAGTTTCCAGCCGCCCAGGCCCAACACCGCCCGCGCCTGGCCGGGTTGATCGCCATCGCGCGTATCCAGTTGCCAGGCCAGTTGACCATGCAAGAGTGCGGCGGGTTGCCATGTCCAGCGAACGTCTTGCAACAGCAGTTGATCATCCAGCCCCAGCTGGCCGACGCGGCCTTGCCAGAGGGTGCCGGTGACGTCGCCCGTTTTGATGGGTGCGGGTACGGCGCTGGCAAATAGCACAACCGGCAAACGGACCAGCGCAAACAAGACAAAAAGGGCAATGCCAAACCACAACAGTGGGTGTTTGAGATGCGCTTTCATCGTTGAACCACCGCAGAAAAATGCACGACACCATTACTCTGGGCGCCGTTGGCGTCAAAACTCACGACGTGCGCACCGGTTTCCCGTTGCAGCGCACCCACGAAATCGAGCACATGAGAAAAATCAGCCTCAGGAACGTCGATGCGGATGCGGTTGTCGGGCAGGGCTTGCAGGTCTGACTTCAGGCCGTGTTGTTGCAGACTGGCAGTGACAGCCTGGCGCAGATCGTCGCTGCGGGCGACTGTGGCGCCGCCTTTGAGCAATTGCAGGTCGTGCTGCATTTGCGCCAGTTGGGCTTGCAATTGCGGTACACGTTTGTTCAGCGTAGCGCGTTGCGTGACCAGGGGTTGCCAGAGGCCGGTGTAGAGAATGGCAAACAGGATCAAACCGGCGCAAGCGCTCAACATGGCGCGCTCACGCGCGTTGCGTTCCAGCCAGAACTGTTGCGCACGAGCAAGGTACTGGTTCATTTCTGGCCCCCTTGAATGCGCAGAATGGTGCTGCCGACGGCGCCGGGTTGCGGGTCGACCTTGAAACCCGCGGTGCTGAGTTTTTGTTGCAGGGCGGTGGCGTCATTGGTGGCCAGTTCCATTTGTAACTGGCCGTTTTCAAATTGCAGTCGATGCAGACGCGTGCCGGATGCGATGGCATCAACCCGTTGCAGCAAGGCTGTGAAGTCGGCACCAGTGGCACCCGCGCCCTGAGTTGCACCCGCCGCCTGCAACTGGCTTTGCAATTGCAATACCGGGTCAACAATCGGCGTGCCCGGAAACGCTGCGGCAAATGTCTGGCGTAATTCGCGCTGCAGCGCAGTGGCTTGCTGATGCAGTTGCCACCAGTCACTCAGGCTGCCAATGGTCATGACCACCAGTAGTGCGGCAACCAGCACTGCACTGCGTTTGAAGAGTTTGGGATTGAACGGCAGCGTGAGTCTGGGTGCATGCTCGCCCTGCAACAGATTAATGGCATCGGCGCGCGGTTTGTCACCACAAACATCCGGCCAGCGGGCGATCTGCACGGGCTGATCAGCCAGCCATTGATCGGCAATGGCCGCCGCGTCAAACCAGACGCTTTCATCCAGACGCGCCAGCAAAACACCATCTTCAGTATCTAGGCGTTGCCAGATGGTTTCTACCGGCAGCAAATCGGCCAGCGCCCACGCCGCGCGAACCGGGCGGTTCTGCGCCGTAAACAAGGCCAGCCATTGCTGGAGCCAGCTTTTGTCGCAGGCAATCACCCGTGTCTGGCTGCCTGCCGCGCTGCCAATGGCAAAGTGGCGGTTCTGGCTACCCAGCATGCGGTCATCCAGCGCATGCGGGACCAGTGCGCGCAAACGTTGGGGGGATTGGCGGGGCAAGTCGAGTACATGGGATGAATACGCGGCGGGCATCAGCACAAGCTCAATAGCCGGCGCTGCAGGCAAAAGTGCGATGCTGGACTGGCCAGAATGAAGCTGGCCTGTTGCGTCAACGCCGCACCAATGCAAACGTGTATCGGAAGAGGCCGCGCCTGCAATAATCACGCGCAGCAAAACAGGGTCGGGAAAAGCAAGGCTCACGGATACGATCACTTGTCCAGGGCAAACGGGTGCGGGGGAGAGGTTCAGGTGTGCTTTTTACCTGAATAATCCGGCCGGAAGTATGACATAAAGCGCCAGGCCGAATAAAACCGCGCGGAGCCTGTTTGTTTTTCGTGCAACATATCCTTTATAATCGCGGTTTGACCTGGATTTAAGGGCAGGCTGTGCTGCGCGCACCGCTGTCCGATGCCGGCAGCATGGTTGCTCTGGCACTCCAGTTTCTCTTTATGCGAGCGTGGCGGAATTGGTAGACGCACTGGATTTAGGTTCCAGCGCTGTAAGGCGTGGGAGTTCGATTCTCCCCGCTCGCACCACAAGTTCTTTTAAAGAGGCCCGGGCTGTCCGGGTCGACCTGGCCCAAGCGGTGCTTGTTGGCCGTACTGAATCAATGTGAAGGATGGATCAACACATGCAAGCTCAACTGGAAACCCTGGGTGCGCTCGAACGTCGCCTCAGCTTCTCCGTACCGCGCGACCAGATCAATCAAGAGGTCTCCGCCCGTCTGAAGCGCGTCGCCAAGACTGCCCGTGTCGACGGTTTCCGTCCGGGTAAGGCCCCGATGAGCATCGTTTCGCAACAATATGGCTTTCGTGTACAAGAAGAAGTCATGGGCGAAACCGTTGAGCGTTCGTTCGGCGCAGCCGTGCAAGAACAAAAGCTGAGCGTTGCTGGCTACCCGCGTTTTGAGCCGAAAGAAGGCGCAAGTGGCGAAGGCGATTTTGAATTCGTCGCCACGTTTGAAGTTTATCCGGATGTCGTTGTTGGCAGCCTTGACGGTGTTGAAATCGAAAAGCCGGTGCTGGATGTGTCCGACGCCGAAATCGACAAGACCCTGGATATCCTGCGTCGCCAGCGTACCCGCTACGAGCGCGTAGAGCGTGCCGCTGCCGACGAAGACCGCGTTATCATCGACTTCAAGGGCACCATTGATGGCGAGCCGTTTGAAGGCGGTTCTTCCGACAACTACGCATTCTTGCTGGGCAAGGGCCAGATGTTGCCTGAGTTCGAAGCCGGTATCCGTGGCATGAAGGAAGACGAAACGAAAAACGTGGAAGTGAACTTCCCCGCTGATTACCATGGCAAGGATGTGGCCGGTAAGACTGCCGTGTTCGCCATCACGCTGAAGAATGTTGCGCAATCCATCCTGCCGGAAGTGAATGCCGAATTTGCCAAGAGCCTGGGTATTGAAGACGGTGACATCGCCAAGATGCGCGCTGAAGTCAAATCCAATCTGGAACGCGAAGTTCGTTTCCGTCTGAAGGCACGTGCCAAGGAAAGCGTAATGAGCGCGCTGATTGACAGCACGCCGCTGGAATTGCCGAAGTCGCTGGTGGGTCTGGAAATCGGTCGTCTGGCCGAGTCTGCACAAGCCGACTTGAAACAGCGTGGTATCGATCCCAAATTGGTACCGTTCTCCCCGCAAATGTTCGAAGCGCAAGCACGTCGCCGCGTTCATCTGGGTCTGGTGCTGGCAGAAGTCGTCAAGGCCAATGGTCTTGAAGCCAAGCCGGAACAGGTCAAGGCCATCATCGAAGATCTGGCCCAGAACTATGAAGACCCGGCTGATGTGGTGGGCTGGTACTATGAACAACGTGAACGTCTGGCCGGCCCGGAATCCATGGCGCTGGAAGACAACGTCGTCGCGTTTGTGCAATCGAAGGGCAAGACTGTTGAAAAGACAGTGACCTTTGAAGAACTGATGGGCCAACAGCAACAAGCCTGATCGGCCCGGATCCCCGGTTTTGGGTATCCGGCCAGGACGGCGGATACCCAAACTGAAGAGGAAAACCATGCAACGACCGGAATTTGAACCCCAAGGCCTCGGATATATTCCGATGGTTGTTGAGCAAAGCGGCCGCGGTGAGCGTTCTTACGACATCTATTCGCGTCTGTTGAAAGAACGGGTGGTGTTTCTGGTCGGTCCGGTGAACGATCAGACCGCCAACCTGGTGGTTGCCCAGCTCCTGTTCCTTGAATCGGAAAACCCGGACAAGGACATCTCGCTGTATATCAATTCTCCTGGCGGGTCGGTGACAGCCGGTCTTGCCATCTATGACACCATGCAGTTCATCAAGCCAGCCGTTTCCACGTTGTGCGTGGGTCTGGCGGCAAGTATGGGTGCTTTCCTGCTGACTGCAGGCGAGAAGGGCAAGCGTTTTGCCCTGCCGCATTCGCGCATCATGATCCACCAGCCGCTGATTGGTGGTCTGCAAGGTCAGGCGTCGGATATCGAAATCCATGCTCGCGAACTTCTGAAGACCAAGCGTACACTGAATGAGCGTCTGGCGTTTCATACCGGCCAGTCTCTCGAAACCATTGAACGTGACACGGACCGCGACAATTTCATGAGCGCGGATGAATCCAAGTCCTACGGTCTGATTGATGAAGTGTTGGTGAAGCGGACAGGCACGGCCTGATCCGGTAATCCATTCCGACCGCCAGACTGTCTTACACATGCTGGCGGTTTTATTTTTTTCTCGCTCTTCTTCCAAGAGGGGGGGATATGACTGACAAGCCCAAAGACAAATCCAAGGAAAAGCTGCTGTATTGCTCGTTTTGCGGCAAGAGTCAGCATGAAGTGACCAAACTGATCGCTGGTCCGCAGGTGTTTATCTGCAACGAGTGTATCGAACTGTGCAACGACATCCTCACCGAAGAAGGCACGGCGCAAATTGGCGCCGCCCTTGAGGCGCAAACGCCGACTGGCAAGCGCTTGCCGCTGCCCACGGAGATCCGCGATACGCTGGATCAATACGTGATCGGGCAGGAGCGCGCCAAGAAGATTCTGGCGGTGGCGGTGTACAACCACTACAAGCGTCTTTCGACCAAAGGCGAGAAAGCATCCGGCGAAGTAGAGCTGTCCAAATCCAATATCTTGCTGATTGGCCCGACGGGCTCTGGCAAGACGCTGCTGGCGCAAACCATGGCCAAGAAGCTGGACGTGCCGTTTGTGATCGCAGATGCCACCACGCTGACCGAAGCCGGTTATGTGGGTGAAGACGTTGAGCACATCATCGCCAAGCTGTTGCAACAGTGTGATTACGACATCGAGAAAGCCCAGCGCGGCATTGTATACATTGATGAAATCGACAAGATTGCTCGCAAGAGCGAAAACCCGTCGATTACCCGCGATGTTTCTGGTGAAGGCGTCCAGCAGGCTCTGTTGAAGCTGATCGAAGGTACGGTAGCTTCGGTGCCGCCGCACGGTGGCCGCAAGCACCCAAACCACGAAATGCCGCAGGTGGACACCACAAACATCCTGTTTATTGTGGGTGGCGCATTTGAGGGTCTGGCTAAAATCATTCGTAATCGCTCTGAAAAGGGCGGCATTGGTTTTGGTGCGGAAGTGGCCAGCAAAGACGATCAGGGCAGTGTCGGCAAGTTGTTGCATGACGTCGAGCCAGATGACCTGATCCGTTTTGGTCTGATCCCGGAGTTTGTGGGTCGTGTGCCGGTCATTGCGACGCTCGATGAGCTTGATGAAGCCGCGCTCGTCAACATTCTGACTGAACCGAAGAATGCCCTGGTCAAGCAATACCAGCGCCTCTTCGAGATGGAAGATGTGAAGCTGGACATCACGCAAGAAGGCTTGCAAGCCATTGCCCGCAAGGCGATGGAGCGCAAGACCGGTGCGCGGGGTCTGCGTTCGATTCTGGAGTCGTCTCTGCTCGATACCATGTACGAGTTGCCGGCCCTGGAAGGCGTGGCGCGCGTTGTGGTGGATGAGTCGGTGATTCTGGAAGGTGCGCAACCGCAACGCGTTCCAGTAGAGCCTGCTGAGCCAGCTGCAGCCTGAAACATCATTTTTTAATCATTCTCTGAAAAGATTGCGCACCGCTGGTGTGCAGCCATTTCTTCAATGCTGCCAGACCCTTAGCGGTCTGGCGCTTTGCTTTCAAGGCCGCTTGAAGCGTGATGGCGGCCGGATTTCTCTGGCTAAATGGCTGGCAAGCGTTGAATTTGAGCGCTACAAGCCACATTATTGATCCAGTTCCCACTCATCACAGGGCTCTCAAAATGTCAGAAAACCACGCATTGCCCGCTGAAGTCGCCAGTTTCCCCATGTTGCCGCTCAGAGACGTTGTCGTCTTTCCGCACATGGTGATTCCGTTGTTCGTGGGCCGTCCCAAGTCGATTCGCGCGCTGGAAGCGGCCATGGAAGGTGGTCGGCATATCCTGCTCGTGGCACAGAAGAATGCGCAGAAAGATGAACCCGCCATGGCGGACATCTATCCGGTTGGCACGATTGCGACAGTGTTGCAACTGCTTAAATTGCCTGACGGCACCGTTAAAGTGCTGGTTGAGGGTCTGCAGCGTGCCGATATGCTCAGTCTTAAAGATGAAGACGGCTATTTCAGCGCTGAAGCGCTGCCGCATGAACCGGGCGAAGATGAAGGCCATGAAGCGGAAGCAATGCGCCGTGCATTGCTGTCGCAGTTTGACCAGTACGTCAAACTGAACAAGAAGATTCCGCCAGAGGTGCTCACCTCGTTGTCCGGCATTGAAATTGCCGGTCGCCTTGCGGACACCATTGCTGCGCATTTGCCGCTCAAGCTCGACCAAAAGCAGGCCGTGCTGGAAATGGGCGATGTCAAACGCCGTATGGAGCACCTGCTCAAGCAACTGGAAACCGAACTGGATATCCTGCAGGTGGAAAAGCGCATCCGTGGCCGCGTCAAGCGCCAGATGGAAAAGAGCCAGCGCGAGTATTACCTCAACGAGCAAGTAAAGGCCATCCAGAAAGAACTGGGTGAGCTAGACGAGAATGCTGACCTTGATGAGCTGGAAAAGCGCATCAAGGCCGCAGGCATGTCCAAAGAAGCACGCGAGAAGGCCGAGGCCGAACTCAAGAAGCTGCGCATGATGTCGCCCATGTCAGCTGAAGCCACCGTGGTACGTAACTACATCGATACCATGCTGGCCTTGCCGTGGAAGAAAAAGACCAAGATCAGCAAGGATGTGGCTGCCGCTGACGAGGTGCTCGATACCGAGCACTACGGCCTTGAGAAGGTCAAGGAACGCATTCTTGAGTATCTCGCCGTACAAAGCCGTGTCGAGAAGCTCAAAGGCCCGATTCTGTGCCTTGTTGGCCCTCCTGGCGTGGGCAAGACATCTTTGGGCGAGTCGATCGCCCGTGCCACGAACCGCAAGTTCGTGCGTATGGCTTTGGGCGGTATGCGCGACGAGGCCGAAATCCGTGGTCA
Organism: Silvimonas sp.; assembly: GCA_030151005.1. Classification (GTDB taxonomy): domain Bacteria; phylum Pseudomonadota; class Gammaproteobacteria; order Burkholderiales; family Chitinibacteraceae; genus Silvimonas. The sequence goes on along the minus strand of JASLES010000445.1, from coordinate 16,420 downwards.
CCGTCGTACGTATATTGGCTCCATGCCAGGCAAAATTCTGCAATCCATGACCAAGGCAGGGGTGAAAAATCCGCTGTTCTTGCTGGATGAAGTGGACAAGATGGGCGCAGATTTCCGCGGTGACCCTTCTTCGGCCTTGCTTGAAGTGCTTGATCCGGAACAGAACAACTCGTTCAGCGATCACTATCTGGAAGTCGATTACGACCTTTCTGATGTGATGTTTGTGGCCACGGCCAACACGCTGAATATTCCGCCAGCGCTGCTGGACCGGATGGAAGTGATCCGTCTGTCTGGCTACACCGAAGACGAAAAGGTCGCCATCGCGCTCAAGTACCTCGTACCCAAGCAGATGAAAGCCAATGGTCTGAAAGAGGGCGAGCTGGTCATTCAGGATTCTGCCGTGCGCGATATCGTGCGTTATTACACGCGTGAAGCCGGCGTGCGTAGCCTGGATCGGGAAGTGGCCAAGATCTGCCGCAAGGTCGTCAAGAATCTGTTGCTCAAGCCTTCTGACAAAAAGCAACAGGTGACCACCAAGAATCTGGATAAATATCTGGGTGTGCGCCGGTATGACTACGGCATGGCCGAGCAGCAAAATCAGGTCGGTCAGGTGACCGGGCTGGCATGGACCGAAGTGGGCGGCGAGTTGCTGACCATTGAAGCCGTGAAGCTGCCAGGCAAGGGCAAGGTGATTCAGACCGGTAAATTGGGCGAGGTCATGCAGGAGTCCATCCAGGCCGCACTCTCTGTAGTACGTAGCCGTGCGGCGCAGTTGGGCATTGATCCCGAGTTTTACCAGAAGAACGACATTCACATTCACTTGCCGGAAGGCGCCACGCCGAAAGACGGCCCGTCCGCCGGGATTGCCATTGCTACGGCAATGACATCGATTCTGACGAATGTGCCGGTGCGTTGTGATGTTGCCATGACGGGTGAAATCACCCTGCGCGGCGAGGTTCTGCCAATTGGCGGCCTGAAAGAAAAACTGCTGGCGGCGCATCGTGGTGGAATCAAGCATGTGTTGATTCCGGAAGGTAACGTCAAGGATCTGATCGAGATTCCTGACAACGTCAAGCGCGGGCTCACTATCCACCCGGTCAAGTGGTTTGACCAGGTATTGGGGCATGCACTTGAAAGCCAGCCCGAATCGGGCGCTGGCAAAGCTGATAACGCAGAAGGCATCGTGGCGCAAGCCGGCGATCGTCCAAGCGTGGAAACGGGCACACAGCCCACCAAACACTAGTTGACACGTGTTTTTGCCGCTTGCTATAAAGCTCAAGCAATCGGCTGACCGGACCTATCCAACCAGAACGAAAGGGGACACATAAGTGAATAAATCCGAACTGATCGACGCTATCGCCGAATCCGCAGGCCTGTCCAAGGCTGCTGCTGGCAAGGCGCTTGATGCCACCATCGAAGCTGTTTCCAAAGCCCTGCAAGGCGGCGATGAAGTAACGCTGGTCGGCTTTGGCACTTTCTACGTTGCCGAACGTGAGGCACGTAACGGTCGCAATCCGCGTACTGGCCAGACCATCGAAATCGCTGCTGCAAAGCAACCGAAATTCAGGGCTGGTAAATCTCTGAAAGATGCAGTACAATGATTGTCTTTGCTGCTTCAGGTAAATAACGAAGCAGCATAAGACCGGGGGTGGTTAGCTCAGTTGGTTAGAGCGCCTGCTTCACACGCAGGAGGTCGGTGGTTCGAATCCACTACTACCCACCAAAAATAGCGATGCATGAAAGTTGTTGCAAAATACAAAAAGCATGCTATAATCGCTTTCTCTCTGGAGCGGTAGTTCAGTTGGTTAGAATACCGGCCTGTCACGCCGGGGGTCGCGGGTTCGAGTCCCGTCCGCTCCGCCAGATTGAATCAAAAAAGCCAAGCGCAAGCTTGGCTTTTTTGTTTTTGGCCGCACAAGTCAAACGTTTGTCACAACGACCCGAGACGCATCACGCAGGTTCTGGCATCATGTTGCGCGAATCTCTTTTGGAGCGTGGTATCTCATGTTTGATCTGGTACAAAAAAATAAAACGGCTGTACAACTCCTACTGGGTCTGGTTTCGTTGGGTTTGGTCGTGGGTTTCGGTCTGTCCAGCTACACCGCCATGGAAGGTGGCCCCAACTGGCTGGCCAAAGTAGGTGGCAAGTCCATCACTGAGGCGGACATGGAGGCCGCCACGCGTGGTCAGGCTATTTCGGACGACCAGAAGCCCGAAGTATTGAGAAGTCTGATTCGTCGTCAGCTGATGTTGAATCAGGCACATGACCTGCGTCTGACTCCGTCTGCTGCCCAATTGCGCGACGCGATCTCCAGTATCCCGGCATTCCAGGAAAACGGGCAGTTCAGCCCGTCTCGTTATCAGGAAATGCTGGCTGCTTCCCAGAAAACCCCCGCATCTTTCCAGCAGGAAGTGTCCAGTGATCTGGCCGCTCGCCAACTGGTATTACCGTTTGTTCAAAGCAACATCTCTTCCAAAACTGCGCTGGATCATCTGATTGCGCTGATGACAGAAAAGCGCGAAGTGCAGGTTGCAGTGCTCAAGCCGCAAGATTACTTGAGCCAGGTGAGCGTGAGCGATGCAGAGGTCAAGCAGTATTACGATCAGCACCAGGCGGACCTGAAAGCGCCAGAAATGGTCAAGGTCGAGTTTGTGGTGCTGTCCAAAGCCCAATTGGCCGAGCAGCAGACTGTGTCTGATGACGAAGCCCAGAAATACTTTGATGCGCACAAGGCGGATCTGGCCAAGGAAGAGCGTGAGGCATCTCACATTCTGATCCAGGCCCCGAAAACCGCCACGCCGGCAGAGCGCGAGGCCGCCAAGGCCAAGGCTGAGGCGTTGCTGAAGGAAGTGAAGGCCAATCCGTCCCGTTTTGCTGAACTGGCCAAGGCCAATTCGCAAGACCCGGGTTCGAAAGACAAGGGTGGCGATCTGGGCTGGAACGCGCGTGGTGCCATGGTCAAGCCGTTTGATGACACCGTGTTCTCGCTCAAGGCCGGAGAAATCAGCAACGTGGTTGAAACCGACTTTGGTTACCACATCATCAAGCTTGATGCGATTCGTACCAAAGCACTGGCTGATCTGAAGCCGGAAATCGTCGAGAAGCTCAAGGCTGACAAAGCCCAAAGTGCTTACCAGGCTCAGGCCGACAAGTTCAACGAAGTGGTGTATCAGCAAGCTGATAGCCTCAAGCCTGCTGCCGACCAGTTCAAGCTGCAGGTACAACAAAGTGGTTGGGTGACCCGCAAAGGTGCGCAGGACGCAGTGTTAAACAACCCCAAGCTCTCTGACGCCATTTTCAGTGATGATGTGCTGAACAAGAAGCACAATACTGAGGCCGTTGAAGTGTCCCCGGGTACCCTGGTGTCCGCTCGCGTTATCGACCATAAGGCCGCGGAAGTGCCGCCGTTGGCTACGGTTGCACCAGATATTCAGAATCGCCTGAAGAACGACAAGGCGGCCAAGCTGGTTGCTGCAGATGGCGCGAAGAAACTGGCGGCGCTGCAAAAAGGCGAGAACGTGAATGTCGCCTGGGATGCCCAGACCAAGGAAGTTTCGCGCGTGAACGGTGATCCTTCGATCAGCCGCGATCGCTTGACCGCTATTTTTGCACCACAGGCCAACAAGTTGCCGGCCTATGTGGGTGGCGATGATGCAGTTCAAGGCGGGTACGTGCTGTACAAGGTCAACAAAGTGCTGCCGGCCCAGGAAATTTCGCCGGAAATGCGCCAGCAAATTGCCCGTAGTGTCGATGGCGTTTATGGCGATGCTGCATTGGGTAACTATCTGAGTAGCCTGGAAAAAGGCGCAAAGATCGAAGTGCGCGCGACCAAGCCGAAGGATCCGCAGTAAGCAAAGATTGCTGAAAGCATTTTAGAAAGTTAAAAAAGCGGGCTGCAGCCCGCTTTTTTTGTTTGTTTTAGCTTGTTTGTCAGTTTTTATGCTGAACAATGTAAATGTGTAGACAATTTTGTCGGTCAAGACTGCTACTGGTCGGATTTCTGGCAACAAATGCGCAACAAAGTGTGATTTAGGTCAAAAGACCATTGAATTTTTTGCTCAAGGGGCGGATATATCGAAGTGAGAGATCAATTGATTTCTTATACCCGCTGACGGAGGTTCATAACCATGAGCGCAATCTTTGACATGGAATCGGGTGCACGAATGGTCGAGCCGGCGCAAGACGAGACCGACTTCATGCAGTCTGTAACTAACCTCCAGCCCTTGCGCATGCCGGCAACGGCACTGCGTTTGATGACCGTAGAAGAAGCTAAAGCGACTGAAGCACGCCAGCAGTACCGCTGATTCTGGTAACGGCCAGTCAGTCTATATGGGGCACCCACCAGGGTGCCCTGTTTTCACTCAGCGCCGCAATGCCTTCCCTGGCTTCTTCCCGCGTGCGCATGTGAGCAATCCGGTGCGCCGTATCTGATAACAATGAATCATCTATCGCGCGCCAGGCAACCGTGGCGATCAGGCGTTTGGCTGCGCCTACCGCATGAGGGCCATTCAATAGCAGGTGATCCAGCCAGTCCTTGATCTGTTGTGCCGCTTCTTCATGCTCTTCAACCGCTTCATGTACCAGCCCGCAGCGGGCCGCTGCGGCGGCACCAAAACGTTCTGCCGTCAAAAAATAGCGCCGTGCTGCGCTGGTACCGATTTTGCCGACGATGTAGGGCGCAATAATGGCGGGGACGAGACCGATACGGGTTTCCGGCAGGCAGAACCAGCTTTTGGTGGTAGCGACCACCATATCGCAACAGGCGACAATCCCCACGCCGACGCCCATGGCAGGGCCATCCACCAGGGCCATGACGGGCGCGGGCAGCCGGTCCAGCGCTTGCATCATGCGGGCCAGCCGCAAGGCCTGTTCAAAATTGTCGTGCTGTTCTTCGTGGCTCATGTGTGCCAGCCAGCGCACATCGTTACCTGAACAGAAGGTGTCACCGTCCGAGCGTAGAACCAGTGCGCGCAAATGGGGGTTTTGCGCCAGCGCGGCCAGCGAGGCAGTCAGTTCGGCCACCAGAATGTCGTCTACCGAGTTGCTGGTTTCGGGTCGGCTAAAGGTAATGGTGGCAACCCCGGCAGGATTCATTTCAAGACGAAGCGTATCGCTCATGCCGCTGTCCTTGGTGGTGGCCACGACCCGATCGGGTCTACCTCATTGATTTAGCGTATAAAAGATTTAATTTCCAGTTTACATTGCCGCTCTGCACAATCCGTTGGCATAAACACACATTCAGTTACATGAGCTGTTGTGATAAAGTTCGCCGCTAAATCCCGGCTTGCCCGATTGCGGTGCATGCGCATTTACGCTGCGTGCCTCTGCCGGAGCAACCGACAACAAACATTTTGCGTACCCGCGTGACTGATCCAATGAGGTTGTGGTTTCCCCCTGTATTGCTGGTATTGCTGTCGGCGTTGCTGCTGACTGCTTCGCCTGCGCGGGCCAACCGTGTCGAAATACCCGGTGTTGGCGGGGTAACACTCACTGCGGAATACACACCGCCGCCATCCGGCAATACCAATGCGCCGGGCATGTTGTTGTTGCACGATTGCAGTGGGCTATGGAGCAAGCCTGGTGTGATGGCGGCCCGACCTGCACGCATGGCAGGCCTGCTGCAAGAGCTGGGCTATGGCGTGTTGATGGTGGACAGTTTTGGCCCGCGCGGCGTCCACGAAGTCTGCACCACGCCCAGCCACGATCGCCCCGTCAATGTGCAACGGCGCGCTGAAGATGCACAGCGTGCGATCAACTGGCTTAAGGCCCGCAAGGAAATCGACAGTAGTCGCATTGCCGTACTGGGCTGGTCGCAGGGCGCGACCACGGTGCTGTCGCTGATGAATTCGGATAACCCGGGTGTGCGCGCCGCCGTGGCGTTTTATCCGTCTTGTGCCCCATTCTTGAAACTGTCTCAGCGCTATCAGCCTGCTGCACCCACGCTGGTGTTGGCCGGTGAGGCAGACGACTGGACGCCGGTTGAACCATGTCGGGATCTGGTGGCGCATTCGGGCATGGACACTTTCCGCCTGGTCAGCTACCCGGATGTGTTTCATGATTTTGATGATCCTGGCGTCGAAGTACATGTGCGCAAGGATATTCCCAATGAGCAACACCCCGGCCAGGGCGTGACGGTGGGCTATAACCAGGCCGCGACGGATGACGCCTATCGCCGCGTCTTCAAATGGTGCTCGCGCTGGCTTGATCCGTTCCATACTTACCCGTATGAACAACGGACCTCGCGTTCGCCGACGCCCACACCTGCCAAAAAGCAATAAATCGCATTGCTGACCTTGTCTTGATGCAGGTTTGGCGGTGGCCAATGGTGTAACGTTCGATCTCGCGCTGCGGTGCCATTGCACCGCATTTTCTTACCTTGCACATGTTGGGGTGGCCGGTGCCACGGCCAGAGCATGTGCCTGCAGCAGGAGTTACCGCAATGAGCATCAGCCAGGCAGAGCAACAGATTATTGCCAGTGTTCCCGGTCTTGCCGTCGTGTCCTCCGCCGGCCTTTACGCTGGCGCAGGTCTGGATCTTCTTACGATTGAGAATGCCGCCGGCAATGCCAGCATTGCGCTGCAGGGTGCTCACGTCGTGTCGTTTGTGCCCAAGGGTGAGCAAGACCTGATGTGGATCTCACCCAATGCCGTGTTTGGTGCCGGCGAAGCTATCCGCGGTGGTATACCGCTGTGCTTGCCCTGGTTTGGCCCGCATCCGGAAGATGAAAGCAAACCCAAGCATGGTTTTGCGCGCAATGAAATCTGGACTCTGGTTGAGGCCAGCCAGCCTGAAGCCGGCTTGACCCGCGTGACGCTGGAGCTGCGTGACAGCCCGGCATCTCACGCGCTGTGGGAACACCCGTTTGTGTATCGCCTGACAGTCAGTGTGGGCAAAACGCTGCACCTTGATTTGTCGATTGAGCACAAGGGCCGCACGCCGCAACTGCACTCCGTGGCATTGCACACCTACTTCAATGTGGGCGATGTGACGCAGGCCGTGATTCATGGTCTGGAAAACCTGACCTACATTGATACAGCCCAGGCAGGTCTGCCGCGCTTTACCCAACAGGGTGCCCCGCAATTGACCGGCCCGACTGATCGCATTTACCTGAACGTACCGCATCGGCAAGAAATCAAGACGCCGTCTCGCACCATTGTCATTGAAAGCGCTGACACGCATTGCGCCGTGGTCTGGAATGCCTGGCATAATGCGGACAAGATTGCCGATATCGGCCCGGGTAACTATGTTGGTTATCTGTGCGTAGAGCGTGGTGACATGCGCGACTACTCGCCGGTGCTGGAGCCGGGTCAGACCTATCGTGCCAGCATGACGCTTTCTATCGCGTAATCGTAAAATAGCGTTTTGCGATTAACCCGCCGGGCCGCCGCAGTGCGGCCCGTCTGCTTTGCAGTGGAGTCCCATGAAATACAGCGATTTGCGCGACTTTATGGCGCAACTGGAACAGCAGGGCGAACTCAAGCGCGTGACGGCGCCGGTTTCGCCCGTGCTGGAAATGACGGAAATCTGTGACCGCACGCTGCACGCGGCAGGTCCGGCCATCTTGTTTGAGAACGTGCTGGGCAGCGACATGCCAGTGCTGGGCAACCTCTTTGGCACGCCACGCCGCGTGGCATTGGGTATGGGGGCGCAAGATGTCGGCGCGCTGCGGGAGATCGGCAAGACGCTGGCCTATCTGAAAGAACCAGAACCGCCGCGCGGTCTGCGTGACGCCTGGGACAAACTGCCGCTGTTGAAACAAGTGCTCAATATGGCGCCCAAAGAAGTGCGCCGCGCCGTGTGCCAGGACACGGTTATTGAGGGGCCGGATGTGGATCTCTCCCGCATTCCAGTGCAGCACTGCTGGCCGGGTGACGTCGCGCCACTGATTACCTGGGGCCTGGTGGTGACGCGTGGTCCGCACAAAAAACGCCAGAACCTGGGCATTTACCGGCAGCAAGTGATTGGCCGCAACAAGGTCATCATGCGCTGGCTGGCGCATCGCGGTGGTGCGCTGGATTTTCGCGAGTTTGCCAAAGCTAACCCGGGTCAGCCGTTTCCGATTGCGGTGGTGCTGGGATGTGATCCGGCGACCATTCTGGGCGCGGTCACGCCGGTGCCCGATACCTTGAGCGAATACCAGTTTGCCGGTTTGTTGCGTGGCTCCAAAACGGAAGTAGTTCAGTGCATCGGCAATGATCTGCAGGTGCCGGCCACTGCGGAGATCATTCTGGAAGGGCATATCTATCCGGATGCCAATCACCCCTCTGGTTACGAGCACGCGCTGGAAGGCCCGTACGGTGACCACACCGGTTACTACAACGAACAAGACTGGTTCCCCGTATTCACGGTAGACCGCATTACCCAGCGACCAGACCCGATCTACCACAGTACCTATACCGGCAAGCCGCCCGATGAGCCGGCCGTGCTGGGCGTGGCACTAAACGAAGTCTTCGTGCCGATTCTGCAAAAACAGTTTCCGGAAATCGTGGATTTCTACTTGCCACCGGAAGGTTGCAGCTATCGCATGGCCATTGTGTCGATCCGCAAACAGTATCCGGGCCATGCCAAACGCATCCTGTTTGGGGTATGGTCGTTCTTGCGGCAATTCATGTACACCAAGTTCATTGTGGTGGTCGATGAAGACGTGAACACGCGAGACTGGAAAGAAGTCATCTGGGCAATCACCACCCGCATGGACCCGGTGCGCGATACCACGCTGGTAGAGAACACCCCGATCGACTATCTGGATTTTGCTTCGCCAGTCAGTGGCCTTGGTGGCAAGATGGGGCTGGATGCCACCAACAAATGGCCGGGGGAAACCAGCCGGGAGTGGGGGCGGCCCATTGAGAAAGACCCTGCGGTGGTGGCGCGCGTGGATGCCATGTGGTCTGAATTGGGTTTGTAGGGCGAAGACGGGCGGCTAAGGAGGGCGCATGTGGTTCCTGACTGAACTGGCTGAGCGGCGGATTGCCGAAGCCCGGGAGCAGGGGGCATTTGATAACCTGCCGGGCGCCGGCCAGCCCTTGCCGGAAGAAGAGACCAATCCGCTGGTGCCGGAGCATCAACGGATGGCCTGGCGGGTACTCAAGAACAGTGGCTTTTTGCCGCCAGAGCTTGAAATGCACAAAGAAGCGGTGGCGCTTGCAATGCAGCTTGCCACCACCGATACAGAAATAGCGGTAGAACAACTGGCACGGCTGGAGCAACTGAATCTGTGGCTGACCCACACCGGGCATCCGTCGCTCAAGGTGCCTGATGTTTATCTGGCGCAAATCCAGTCCCGGCTCTCGCAGCGTGACGATCCGCAATCATAACTTTTGAAAGCAACGCCCATGCTCAACAATACCCCCCGCGAATTTGCCTTCACCGAACAGGATTTCGAAAAAATCCGGGTGATGATCTACAACTATGCCGGTATTGCCCTGACACCGGCCAAGCATGACATGGTCTACGGTCGTCTGGCCCGACGCCTGCGGGCGCTGGGTTTGCGCACTTTCAACGAATACCTGCAGGTGCTGGAACGCGGGGACAGCAAAGAGTTCGAGCTGTTTACCAATTCACTGACGACCAACCTCACGTCTTTTTTCCGCGAGTCACACCACTTTCCGATGTTGTCTGACCACCTCAAAGCGGCACGCGGTAGCGGTGTGCTCAATCTGTGGTGTTCAGCCTCCAGCACCGGGGAAGAACCATATTCCATGGCCATGACGGCCTGCGAGACGTTTGATAGCCTGCGGCCACCCGTGCATATCATTGCCACTGACCTGGATACCGGCGTGCTGGAAACCGCCCGCCAGGGGGTCTACAACGCCGATGAAGTAGAAAAGCTGGAAAACAACCGGGCGCGCCGTTTCTTTGATCGGCAGGCAGATGGCCGTTATCGGGCCAAGCAAGAATTGCGGGATTTGATCGTCTACCGACGCGTCAACCTGATGGAGCCCAACTGGCCTATTCGCGGCCCGCTGGATGGCATTTTTTGCCGTAACGTCATGATTTATTTCGATAAGCCAACACAACTGAAGATATTGCAGCGCTTTGCGCCACTGCTCAAGCCAGATGGCCTGTTGTTTGTCGGGCACTCGGAAAACCTGTATCACGCCTCAGATATCTTCAAACTGCGCAGCAAGACCGTGTACGAGCGCGTCAGCGCGGGGGCAGCACCTACGCCCACCAGCGGCCTGCGCAGCACCTTGCGCTAGCGCGGCGTGTCGGTTCTGGTCTGAGCAGCGCCTCAGAGATAAAGCATGGCGCGCCCGACCTCCCGGGCGCGTTCTTCTCCAGCCAGTTGCCGCACCAGATCCAGCGCAAATAACCCGGCTGTGCCGGCCCCGCGTGAGGTGGTGACTTGGCCGTCGTTCACCACGTTGGCGGCCGTTACCGTGGCTCCCGCATCCCGCAACACTTCTTCATTGCCCGGAAAACAGGTGGCCTTGCGCCCGGTGAGAATGCCGGCCCGCGCCAGAACAGTCGGCGCAGCGCAAAGAGCGGCAACGATCTTGCCCGCGCCCAGATGGGCATGCAGCCGCGGCAACAATTCTGCTTTTTGCTGCAATGCCGCTGTGCCGGGACCGCCGCCGGGCAGGATGATGGCATCGGCCAGAATGCCTTCGGCCGCGTCAAAGCCAATATCCGCCTGCACCGTAATGCCATGTGCGCCGGTCACGGCCCGGCTGCTGGTCAGTGCCACCATAGTGGTATCGATGTCCGCCCGGCGCAGCACGTCCACAATGGTGATCATTTCGACTTCTTCAAACCCGGGTGCGACATATACGTAACCATTGGGCATGCTGTTTCCTCCGTGGCTGGCGTCACATCTCGCCAGCGGCATGCTGTTCCACCGGGGTAGCGGCCCGGCCAGCATCGGGCGAGAGTTGCAGGAAGATGGCTGCAGCCAGCACCGACATCCCGCCCACGCACCAGAAAGTATAGTGGAATGATTCGAGCACCTGACCTTCCGACGGATGCACGTATTGCGCGACAAACCCTTGCAACAAAGCCGCCGCAGCAGCCACACCCAGACTGACCGACAACTGCATGACCACGGATAACAGACTGTTGCCGCTACTGGTGTCGGCATCAGACAGATCAATCAGCGTAACGGTATTCATGGCTGTAAATTGCAGCGAATTGACCGCGCCAAAAATAGCCAGGTGCGCCAGCAACAACGGGTAGGGCGTGGCTGCATCTACGGTGGCAAAACTGGCGATCAATGCACCCAGTAGCAGCGTGTTGATGGTCAGCAATTTGCGATAGCCCAGCCGTTCTATCAACCGGCGCGCCATGGCTTTGGCGAACATGGCAAAGACCGCAGTCGGGATCATGGTCATCCCCGCGCGGGAGGGCGAAAACCCCAGCCCCACTTGCAACAACAACGGCATCAGAAACGGCATGGCACCGCTGCCTAACCGGGCGAAAACATTCCCCAGAATACCCACGGCATAGGTGTGTGTCCTGAATAACGCCAGGCTGAAGATGGGTTTTTCGTATTTGGCGGCATGCAGCCAGTACGCGGCCAGGCAAGCGAGGCCTGCCAATAGCAGAAGCATTACGCGTGCATGAGCCAGATGCAATTCGCCCAAGCCTTCCAGCGCTACGGACACCAATACCATCGCCGCGCCAAACAGCACAAACCCGGTCAAATCAAAGCGTACCCGTTCCGGACCGCGCAAATCAGGCAGAAACTTGAGCGTGGCGATACAACCCACAATCCCCACCGGAATATTGATCAAAAAAATCCAGTGCCAGGATGCGTATTCCACCAGCCAGCCGCCCAGTGTCGGGCCAATCAACGGGCCGACCATGCCTGGCAGGGTTACAAAACTGAGCACATCAACCAACTCGGAGCGCGGATAGGCGCGCAATACCACCAGCCGCCCCACTGGCACCATCAAGGCCCCACCCACGCCCTGAATGACCCGGGACGCCACCAGAAAACCCAGGTTAGGGGATTCAGCGCACAACAGTGAACCAACGCTGAACAGCAAGATCGCCGTAAAGAACACGCGCCGTGTGCCAAAGCGATCAGCAATCCAGCCCGAGGCCGGAATCAGCAAGGCCACGGTGAGTAGATACGCAATCACCACAGACTGCATACGCAGCGGGCTTTCATTCAGGCTGGCGGCCATGGAGGGCAGCGCGGTATTCAGGATGGTGCCGTCCAGCATCTGCATGAAAAAGGCGATGGCGACAATCCAGGGCAGTAATTTGGCGGTGCGCGGGTCCAGTACTGGCGGCATGGCGGCTCTTATTGTTGCGGGGTTTGGAAGTTGCTACTGATTCTAGACGGCGGATGGATTAATCTCTGGGCTTTGTGTTTGCTCAAAGGTGTCTTGTGCCGCCCCGTATTGTTTTTCTGGATCGCGAAACGTTGCCTGTTCCCGTGCGCGCAGTGAGCGTGCCGCATGAGTGGGTGCACTACCCGCAAACTGGCGCAGAGGATGTCGTAGCGCGGCTTGCCGGGGCACAGGTGGCCATTACCAATAAAGTCCCGCTGAATGCGGTCACGATTGGCGCGTTGCCCGAACTCAAACTGATTGCAGTCGCGGCGACGGGGTATAACCAGGTCGACCTGACCGCTGCCCGTGCGCATGGTGTCACGGTGTGCAATATCCGTGACTACGCCATTGCCGGCGTCGCCGAACATACCTTGATGCTGATGCTGGCACTCAAACGTCAACTGCCTGCCTATCGCAATGCAGTGGCAGCGGGCGAGTGGCAGCACGCCACGGGGTTCTGCGTGTTTGGCGCACCCATGCATGACCTGGCTGGCGCGACGCTGGTGCTGGTGGGGTCTGGTACGTTGGCCAAAGCCACGGCCATACTCGCCCAGGCATTTGGTATGCATATTGTGTATGCGGAGCGCAAAGGCGCAACCCAGATCCGGGATGGTTATGTGGCGTTTGATGAGGCGCTGGCCCAGGCCGATGTGCTTAGCCTGCATTGCCCGCTGAACGAGCAAACCCGCAATAGCATCGGCGCGCGGGAACTGGCCTTGCTCAAGCCCGGCTGTGTGCTGATCAACACTGCACGCGGCGGCCTGGTGGATGAACCAGCATTGCTCACCGCTTTGCAGCGAGGGCAACTGGGCGGCGCCGGGCTGGACGTGCTTGTGGAAGAGCCACCACGCAATGGCAATCCGCTACTGGATGTGAACCTACCCAATCTGATCATCACGCCGCATGTGGCATGGGCCAGTGTGGAAACCATGTCTGTACTGGCCGGACAATTGATCGACAATATCGAGGCGTTTTTGCGCGGTGAACCACGCAATGTGGTGATTTAACCAGCACCGGTTGCCGTCAGAAAAACGGGGTGGCGATCGCGTTGAGAAAGACCGCGTCGCCACCCATGGTCATGCCGGCGTATCCAGAGCCCGCCGGTATTGCAAGACTGGCAAGGTTTGCTGGCCGATGGCATGCGGCTGGGCCACACCGTTGGTGGTAAAGCCTGCGCGCTCATAAAACGCCCGCGCGGCGTGGTTGTCCTGCAAAACCACCAGCCCCACATGACGCCAGCCGACCTGGTGCAGTCTGGCGCAGGCTGCTGTCAGCAACCGGGCGCCATAGCCGCGTTGCCAATGCGCAGGCGCAATATAAAGCCCCTTGAGCGCACCGCAATCTGGTGGCACTTCATCATTGGTGCCAAAGCCCACCCAGCCGGTAATCTCGTCGTCCAGAGTTGCCACTAGTGTGTATTGGTTGTCGCTGGCCAGCGCTTGTTGCCAACGTTGTGTACGCAAAGGCAGATCAAGCACGGCCAGAAATGTCGGGTCGATGATGCCGGCATAAGCGGCTTGCCATGCGGCGATATGAATGGTGGCAATGGCGGCCGCATCATCCGGAGTGGCCGGGCGAACATGGGCTTGCTGGGGCATGACGGTTCCTCACTGAACAAAGAGTGACGGTACGGGGCCATGAAAAAAGCCCCGTAACCGGGGCTTTTTTAAAAAACGAAGCTATGCGCCGGCTGTGGCTCAGACGTTCTCCAGCGCCAGTAGCTCGGCAATGGTCTGGCGGCGGCGAATAAGCGTGACCTTGTCGCCGTCGACCAGGACTTCTGGCACCAGCGGGCGCGAGTTGTAGTTGGACGACATGCTGGCGCCATAAGCACCGGCATCGTGGAATACCAGCAAATCGCCAATCTCGGCATCCGGCAGCGCGCGGGGAGCGACGATGCCACCATCTTCAACGGTGAAGACGTCGCCGGATTCACACAACGGGCCGGCAACGACGGTCGGGCGGGTGGGGTTGCGTTTTTCCACGCCATCGCCACCGATCACGCTGATCTCATGGTAAGAGCCATACATGGCCGGGCGGGTCAGATCGTTGAAGCCGGCATCAACCAGCACGAAGTGATTGCTGCCTACGTCTTTTTTGGCACGCACTTCGGCAATCAACTTGCCCGATTCCGCCACCAGGAAACGGCCTGGTTCAATTTCCAGATGCACCGGGTGGCCCAGGTGCGCCTCAATCTGCTTGCGTGCCTTGTCCCAAATGCTGAAATAGTGTTCGGTATCGACGCGTGTTGCCGTCTGGTCAGCGCGGTAGGGGATAGAAAGACCACCGCCGGCGGAGATCGCACGGATATCGTGGCCTGACGTTTTGACTTGCTCCACCATGGCATCGCACACGCGCTGCAGGTGGGTGTAATCCACGCCCGAACCAATGTGCATATGCAGGCCGACCAGTTCGAGCTGGTAGCGCTTGATCAACGCGATGGCGTCACCAATGTGCTCGTACCAGATGCCGTGTTTGGAAGACTCGCCGCCGGTGTTGGTCTTGCGGCTGTGGCCATGACCAAACCCCGGGTTGATGCGCAACCACACGCGATGGCCAGGGCTGCGTTCGCCCAATTGTTCCAGCATTTGCGGCGACCCGGCGTTGACCGGCACTTTCAGCTCAACCACACGGTCCAGCGTCGCGCGGTCCAGAATGTCAGCGGTCAGTACCATGGGGCAGGGTTCATCGCCCACCTGGTAGCCTGCAACCAGCGCACGTTCCATTTCACCCAGTGAGACCGAATCAACCAGCACCCCGTGTTCGCGCATCAGTTTGAGCAGATGCACGTTGGAGTTGGCTTTCTGCGCATAACGCACCACGTCAAAAAAGCGCAGTTGCTCAATACGCTCGCGAATGACAGCGGCGTCATACACGTAGCAGGGCGTGCCAAACTCTTTGGCGATACGGGCAAGCAGGGGGCCGTTGGCAGGCTTCATGGAGTTCCGGTATCCGTTCTTGTAGTGTGCTGGAAAACCCTTATTCTACATGCCCGGCGCGCTTTTACACCGGCCGCGCTGTAACAGTTATCAATCATGATGCTCGACCGAACAAGGCCAGTGCCAGCACACCGGCCAGCGCCAGTGCCGCCATAAACCCGAACCAGCGTGTGCGAATGCGCAACCGCTCAATTGCCAGCACCATTTGCGCGTTCTGTTCTGCCAGGCCGTTAATCAGTCGTACCGACTCTTGCAGATCATGTTGTAGATCAGCCAGTTCTGCACGGGTCTGCGCCAGTTGTTGCTCTAGCCAGGCTTCTTTATCACCGGCGCTGAGATTAGCGGGTGGCGCGGGCTCTGGCGGCAAGGGCTGGCTGGAGCGGGTAAAGAGTTTGCGGGTGGCCTCGATCAGTTTGGGCGTGTTGTCGATGACCTGACCCCAAGGGATGGCCTGAACGGCGGCGAGCCAGTTAAAGGGCACTCTGTATCCTCTCGCAAAATAGTGTGGCACGTTGGGAGCCTGACAGTTCCGGCTGTATGTTGCAATGTGGCGGGCGCTGAGTTGCCAGGAGGGGGCATGCCCGGCATGTCTCGGGTGGGGTGTTGCGCAAGGCCATCAGGCGCCCCTCAGACGGCAGAGATAAAAAAACGGGCGCCTTATCCAGACGCCCGTTTTATCGGCAAGAACAAACCGGATTACAGCTTGCCCGCTACCCAGTCCTTCACGCCAGCCAGCGCACCAGCCAGGTTTTCAGGCTGCGTACCACCTGCTTGTGCCATATCCGGGCGACCACCACCCTTGCCACCCACTTGCTGCGCGACGAAGTTAACCAGTTCACCGGCTTTGACCTTGCCGGTCAGATCTGCGGTCACGCCTGCAACCAGCGTGACTTTGCCATCTGCCGCAGAGCCCAGCACGATCGCGGCGGAGCCAAGTTTGTCCTTGAGCTTGTCCAGCGTCTCGCGCAGGGCGGTGTTGTCGGCACCCGGCAGTTCTACCGCCAGCACCTTGGCGTTGCCAATGGCGATAGCTTCGTTGGCCAGTTCGTCACCCTTGCTGGCAGCCAGTTGGCCCTTGAGCCTGGCGAGTTCTTTTTCCAGCGACTTGGCGTTGTCTTGCAGCTTTTCCAGCTTGGCAATCAATTCACCCGGTTGGGCTTGTACCAGTGCGGCCGCCTGCTTGAGTTCGCGATCCAGACCCTGG
>JASLES010000437.1 GCA_030151005.1 Silvimonas sp. | reverse complement strand
ATATCTCCCGGCAAATCAATTGTTGTTGATGACCCGTAAAAATGATGTAAAAACTTAAGCGCTGGCAGGCGGCAAAATATCAATCAGCAAGATATTGCCGCGTTGTCCGGTAATGAAATAACTGGGCGCATTTTGCGGCACGCGGGTGTCGACGATTTCTGCATCCCAGGTGGTGCCCCGATAGCGCACTCGGGCGTGACGCATATCCAGCCATTCGTCCACGGTGACGCGATGGCCTAGATCGAGCTGGTTCTGGATGGTATCGACCGGAACGATCTGGTGCTTGAGCTTCCAGCTATGCAACACGCCCACCGCCAGTACTGCGCTGATCGAAGCGACGATGATCTGCGCCGGGATGCTGATGCCCATCAAGGATGAGGCACCACCTACCGCCAGGCCGCAGGCAATGGCGAGCATGTACAAAGTGCCGGTGAGCATTTCCAGCCCGGCCAGCACCAGCGCAGCGATAAACCACATAGAGATATGTGACATGATTGAATGCCCCTCGGTAATGACAACTTGTTATTAGGACAACTATTTTTTGGGTGCGCAGTGCTTTGACGCAAATGAACCCGGCAAATTCCGTAAAACGTAAAAAAACCGGTTAAAAGTCATGTGGAACAATTTATTCTCTTCCCGGAACAGCGGGCAATAAAAAAGCGCCGGATATCCGGCGCTTTTTTGTGAGGAAAGACTCGCTTAGAGGGCGATGGTTTCCAGCCCACCCATATACGGACGCAGCACGGCCGGTACGGTTACGCTGCCGTCGGCGTTCTGGTAGTTCTCCAGCACCGCGACGAGGGTACGGCCCACGGCCAGGCCGGAACCGTTCAGTGTGTGGACCAGTTCCGGCTTGCCGGCGTCGTTGCGGAAACGCGCTTGCATGCGGCGGGCCTGGAATGCCTCGCAGTTGGAACAGCTGGAAATCTCGCGATAGGTGTTCTGCGCCGGCAGCCAGACCTCCAGGTCATACGTTTTGGCAGCGGAGAAACCCATATCGCCCATGCACAAGGTCACTACGCGGTAGGGCAGTTCCAGCTTTTGCAGGATGGCTTCAGCGTGGCCGACCATTTCTTCCAGCGCGGCATAGGAGTGATCCGGGTGCTCAATGCGCACCATTTCCACCTTGTCGAACTGATGCTGGCGGATCATGCCACGCGTATCACGGCCGTAAGAACCTGCTTCGGAACGGAAACACGGTGAATGCGCGGTCAGCTTCACCGGCAGATCTTCTGCCTTGAGAATGGTGTCGCGCACGGTGTTGGTCAGCGAAATTTCAGCAGTGGAGATCAGATACTGCGTCACCGCATTGTCGTCGCCACCTTTTTCAACACGGAACATGTCATCGGCAAACTTGGGCAGCTGGCCAGTGCCAAACAGCACTTCCGGATTGACGATGTATGGGGTGTAGGTTTCCGCGTAACCATGTTCGCCGGTATGGGTATCCAGCATGAACTGGGCCAGTGCACGGTGCAAACGGGCAATACCGCCACGCAGCAGGGTAAACCGCGCACCAGAGAGTTTGGCGCCGGTTTCAAAATCCAGACCCAGTGGCGTGCCGACGTCGACGTGATCTTTCACTTCAAAATCAAACGCGCGTGGTGTGCCCCAGCGGCGCACTTCCACGTTATCAGAGTCATCTTTGCCGGCCGGGGTGTCCGGGTGGGGCAGGTTGGGCACCGCCAGCAAGAGGGCATTGAGTTTGTCTTGCAAGGCGGCCAGCGCTACTTCGCTGGCTTTCATTTCATCGCCCAGGTTGGCAACCTCAGCCATGATGGCGGAGACATCTTCACCCTTGGCCTTGGCCGCACCGATCATTTTGGAAGAAGAATTGCGCTTGGCCTGCAATTCCTGGGTGCGGGTTTGCAGGGTTTTGCGTTCGGCTTCCAGCGCGGTGAACGCGGCAGCATCAAAGGCAAAATTACGGGCTGCCAGGCGGGCAACCACGTTATCAAGGTCATTACGGAGCAGGTTGATATCGAGCATATTGGCCGTTGTCTAGTCAGGTCTGGCTATGTTTCGGTAAATGGTATTGGCGCAGGTACACAACCCGCAGATGGTGCGATTCTACCTGTTTCGCTCGTGCCATGCGGCATCCAGTTCAGCCAGATGCCTGAGTTTCTCGGCAATTTTCGCTTCCAGACCGCGTGGCACGGGTTCGTAGAACACCGTGCCTTCAAGCCCCTCTGGCAAGTAGGTCTCGCCTGCGGCATAGGCTTCGGGCTCGTCATGGGCGTAGCGGTAGAGCTTGCCGTAACCCAGTTCTTTCATGAGTTTGGTTGGTGCATTGCGTAAATGCTCTGGCACCGGACGGGATTTATCCTTGTGCACCAGTGCGCGCGCCTGGTTGTAGGCGTTGTAACCGGCGTTGGACTTGGGGGCGATGGCCAGGTAAATCACCGCCTGACCCAGCGCCAGTTCGCCTTCCGGGCTGCCCAGACGTTCCCAGGTCTCCGCCGCATCCAGCGTGATCTGTGCCGCGCGCGGGTCAGCCAGACCAATATCTTCCCACGCCATGCGGACAATGCGCCGCGCCAGATAACGCGGATCAGCACCACCGTCGAGCATGCGGGTCAGCCAGTACAGCGCGCCATCCGGGTTCGAACCGCGTACCGATTTGTGCAGAGCGGAGATCTGGTCGTAAAACGCATCGCCACCCTTGTCGAAACGGCGGGCGTTGAGCGAGAGCGCGTTTTCCAGAAAGGCGGCATCAATCTCGGTGATCTGGCTGGCATGCGCGGCGTGCGCACTTTGTTCAATCAGATTGAGCATGCGGCGGGCATCGCCGTCGGCATAACCGGTCCACACCGCAATGGCATCCACCGTGGCGGAGAGATCCGGAAAACAGGCCAGCGCGCGTTGAACCAGTTCACCCAGTTCTTCATCCGTCAAAGCTTTGAGTACGTAGACCTGCGCGCGGGACAACAACGCGGCGTTGACCTCGAACGACGGGTTCTCTGTGGTGGCACCGATAAAAGTGACCAAGCCAGATTCGACAAAGGGCAAAAACGCATCCTGCTGGGACTTGTTGAAGCGATGAACTTCATCAACAAACAAAATGGTCTTGCGGCCACGCAACTGATATTGCTCGGCTTGTTCCATGGCGGCGCGGATATCCTTCACCCCGGAGAACACGGCGGAAAGCGGAATGAATTCCGCATCAAACGTCCCCGCCAGGAGGCGCGCCAGCGTGGTTTTGCCCACACCTGGCGGCCCCCACAGAATCATGGAGTGAATCTGTCCTGCGGCAATGGCCAGCGCTAGCGGCTTGCCGGCGGCCAGCAAATGGCGCTGCCCCACGACTTCGGCAACGATGCGTGGCCGCAGTCGCTCCGCTAATGGTTCGGCTGGTTTGTCCGCAGAAAAAAGGTCATTCTCGAACGACATCTACATCCTTGGGTGGCGTGAAGTGAAACAGGCCAGCGTCGAGTTTGGGGTTGGTCACAATCTGGCTGAAGCGAATCTGTGTTGTCTGGCCAAATTTGTCGAAAAGATCCATACGCTGAATCTGGCCATTGGCAAGGCCCAGACGGATATGTTCAAAGCTGCTGTCCTCGCGCTTGGGCGTAGCTTCTAGCCAGGTCAGACCATCCTGATCGGGCAGGGCCTTGAGCGTGTAGTTTTTTTCCCAGGCGGTATCGCCGGCGAGCAGGGCGGCCGGGCTGCTTTCCAGCGCATTGGCGACATTTTTGGATGTCGCCTGTTTGAGGTCTTGATCGTATAACCAGACTTCTTTTGCATCACCCACAATCAGTTGCTGATAGGGCTTTTGATATTCCCAGCGGAATTTTCCGGGAATTACGATTGCAACATTCCCGGTGCTGGTCTGGGTTTTCCCTTTACCGACCACGCTTTGCGTGAATTGCGCTTTGAGCGAGTGGGTAGAGCCCAGGAATTGTTTCAGATCACCAATCGCATCAGCGTGGGCAAAGCTGGTGATCAAAGCGGCAAAAGCGCCGCACAGAATCCGGATACGCATTGTTGTTTCTTGCTCCTGCAGATTAAGACATACAACAACAGACACGCCCTCTCTGCAAGCGTTCTGCAAATAAAAAAACCCCGCCATCTGGCGGGGTTTTTCTCCAGACCGACGCTGATTACTGAGCAGCCGGTTGGGTGGTTTCGTGCACGCCTTGAACGTCGATTTCTACGCGACGATCCGGAGCCAGACACTCGATCAGCTTCTTGCGGTTCTTGACCTTGGCGCAAGTATCGCCAGTAACCGGATCGGCCTTGCCGCGGCTTTGTGCGTCGATCTTGTCAGCCGGAGCGCCCTTGCTTACCAGGTAGTCAGCAACGGACTTGGCACGCTTGTAGCCCAGGTCGAAGTTATACTTTTCGCTGCCGATGCGGTCAGTGTAACCAACCACAACTGCCTTGCCTTCCTTCGGATCCAGATCCTTGACTTGTTCGTACAGCTTGTCCAGAGCGTCCTTGCCTTCTGGCTTCAGGGTCGCCTTGTTGAATTCGAACAGTACGTCAGCCTTCAGGGTGAAGTGCTTGGTCACAGTGACCGGAACAGGTGCCGGAGCCGGAGCCGGAGCCGGAGCCGGGGCAGGAGCGGCAACAACCGGCTCAACGTAGCCAGGGCAGCCCTTGATCGTTGCAGCCTTTTCCTTGGTCCAGGTGCCGGTTTGCCAGCACTCACCGATGCCGTTCTTTACAACGCCTTCCGGATTGTCGTCTTTGACATTGGTGCTGTTAGTCAGATATGCATCAGTTGCGGCAAAGGCGGAAGCGGAAACACCGAGGGCCGCTACAACGGCCAGGCTCGACATCGATTGCTTGAGCGACAGCATAGTTTTTTCTCCTGGTTGAATATCGTTCGATTGCGATGTTTATAGTAGTACAGACGCTATTGGATATAACTGACCCGCAAGGGATGTCAAGGCTATTCTCCAATACA
This sequence comes from Silvimonas sp., assembly GCA_030151005.1. Lineage (GTDB taxonomy): Bacteria > Pseudomonadota > Gammaproteobacteria > Burkholderiales > Chitinibacteraceae > Silvimonas. The sequence continues at coordinate 1,675 of JASLES010000437.1, read as the reverse complement.
CCGCACATTCTAGTAGCTTAACTTTACCGCGCGCAAATAAAAGGAATGTGAAATTTTGACAGCCTGTTGTCAAAATTGGTGTGTAAACCACACCATGTTAAACTCTACCGAGTTTGGCGCGCGTGTGAGCGTTGCGCGACCCCACATTTTATGATCAGGCCCCTTGCGGGCCGCAACGGCGGATCGATTCGACCAAGATGTCCGAACAGCAAAGCTTTGCCAAAGAAACGATTCCCGTCAGCCTTGAAGAGGAAATGCGCCGCTCCTACCTCGATTACGCCATGAGCGTGATCGTCGGGCGCGCGTTGCCTGATGTGCGTGACGGTCTCAAGCCTGTGCATCGACGCATTCTTTATGCGATGCATGATAGCAACAACGTGTGGAACCGCGCCTACGTCAAATGCGCCCGGGTGATTGGTAACGTGCTGGGTAAATACCACCCGCACGGTGACTCGGCCGCTTATGAAGCGCTGGTGCGGATGGCTCAGGATTTCTCGCTGCGTTACACGCTGATTGATGGCCAGGGCAACTTTGGCTCCATCGACGGTGATGCCGCCGCCGCTTACCGTTATACAGAGTGTCGTCTTTCGCGCATTTCCAGCGAACTGCTGTCTGATATCGATAAAGAAACCGTCGACTTCACGCCCAACTACGACGAAAAAGAACTGGAACCCTCGGTACTGCCGACGCGGGTGCCCAATCTGCTGGTCAACGGTTCCTCCGGTATTGCCGTGGGTATGGCGACCAACATTCCGCCGCACAACCTTGTTGAAGTCATCAACGCCAGCCTGGCGCTGTTGCAAAACGCCGAACTGACCGTCGATGACCTGATCGACTTCATTCCGGCGCCAGATTTCCCCACCGCCGGCATCATTTATGGTGTGGCTGGTGTGCGCGAAGGGTATCGCACCGGTCGCGGCCGTGTGCTGATGCGTGCGCGTACTCACGTAGAAGATATCCCGCGCAGTGCAGATCGCCAGGCGCTCGTGGTTGACGAGTTGCCGTATCAGGTCAACAAGGCGCGCCTGCTGGAGCGCATTGGTGAACTGGTTCGTTCCAAGCTGATTGAAGGCATTTCTGAAATTCGCGATGAGTCGGATAAATCCGGCATGCGCGTGGTGATTGAGCTCAAGCGCGGCGAAGTGCCGGACGTGGTGCTCAACAACCTCTACAAGCAAACGCAGTTGCAAGACAGCTTTGGTATCAACATGGTGGCGCTGGTCGATGGCCAGCCGCGTCTGTTGAACCTGAAGCAAGTGCTGGAAAGCTTCCTGAAGCACCGTCGTGAAGTGGTGACTCGCCGTACCGCTTATGAGCTGAAGAAAGCACGGGAACGCGGTCACATCCTGGAAGGTCTGGCGGTGGCGTTGTCCAATGTGGATGACATCATTGCCCTGATCAAGGCCGCGCCGACCCCGGCCGAAGCCAAGATTGGCCTGATGGAACGCGTATGGCGCTCGCAACTGGTTGAAGACATGCTGGCGCGCGCCGATATGTCTGCCTCGCGTCCGGACGGTCTGGGCGAAGGCTTTGGTCTGGGGCGCGATGGTTATCGACTGTCTGATGCGCAAGCACAGGCCATTCTGGAACTGCGTCTGCAGCGCCTGACCGGTCTGGAACAAGACAAGATCGTGACCGAGTACAAAGAAATCATGGAACGTATCCTTGATTTGCT
>JASLES010000406.1 GCA_030151005.1 Silvimonas sp. | reverse complement strand
GCAATACGGGCGTAGTTGGAACCGCGAACCGAGCGGGTTTCCGGGGTGGCGCCTGCCGGCATCACGTCCACAAACGGTTCATTGGCAAAGCATTCTTCAAACAGTTTCTGGAAATCCGTATCCCGCGCTTCCGGCAGTATGCGGGCATACAGCGTGGAATGAATACCCCGAATGAGCGGCGTCAGGTGCGGCACAAATGTCAGGTTGACCGGCGCGCCGTGGATGGCGGTCAGGCCCTGGATCATTTCTGGCGAATGGCGGTGGCCTTTCACGCCATAGGCTTTGAAATTGTCACCAGCTTCGGCAAACAAGGTGCCCACTTCGGCCTTGCGACCCGCACCGGACACGCCGGATTTACAGTCAGCAATCAAAGTGTGGGTTTCAATCAGCTTCTTGCCGCCTTCCAGCAAGGGCTTGAAACCCAGTTGTACCGAGGTCGGGTAGCAACCGGCCATCCCGATCAGGCGGGCCTTGCGGATGGCGTCGCGATTCACTTCCGGCAGACCGTATACGGCCTCGGCCAGCAAATCCGTGCAGGTATGCTCCATGGCATACCATTTCTGGAATTCAGCGGCGTCTTTCAAGCGGAAATCTGCGGCAAGATCGATCACCTTGACGCCAGCCTCCAGCAATTCACGGGCCTGGGCCATTGCCACACCATGCGGCGTGGCAAAGAACACGACATCACATTTTTTAAGGTCGGAGTCATCCGGGGAGGAGAATGCGACATCCACACAGCCGCGCAGGCTGGGGAACATGTCTGCCACCGGCATGCCGGCTTCCTTGCGGGAGGTCACCGCCTTGATGTTGACGCCGCCATGGCGCGACAGCAGACGCAGCAGTTCTACACCGGTGTAGCCCGTGCCGCCAACAATGCCTACGTTGATCATGCTTGCTCGTCTCCCATGGCTAAAAAGTCAGACTAATGATTCTAACAGACTAAAGCGCCAACCTTACTGGCATCTCTGTAACGCACGCCATCGCAAGTCTGCCGACGCGCACCACTCGTCTGCGATAAAAAAACGGTCATGAAATCATGAAGTCAGGCCGGACATCTAGCCACCCGTGCCTGAAAAGCACCTGAAAATAAAAAAACCGCCCACAAGGGGCGGTTTTCTGTGCAGCAAGTGCTCGCAGCGAATTAACGCTTGGAGAATTGCTTGCGACGGCGGGCCTTGCGCAGACCAACCTTCTTACGTTCAACTTCACGGGCATCGCGAGTCACCAGACCAGCAGCCTTCAGAGTCGGCTTCAGTTCTGCAGAGAAGTCGATCAGAGCGCGGGTGATGCCGTGACGCAGCGCGCCAGCTTGACCGGTTTCACCACCGCCAACCACATTGACCAGAATGTCAAAGGATTGCAGGTTCTGGGTGAGTTCCAGCGGCTGACGAACAACCATGCGACCAGTTTCGCGAGCGAAGTATTGGTCCAGCGGCTTGCCGTTAACAACGATGTTGCCAGTACCCTTGGTCAGGAACACGCGAGCAACTGCGCTCTTGCGACGACCGGTACCGTAATAGTATTTGCCTACCATGTGGGCTTTCCTTAGATATCCAGAACTTGCGGCAGCTGGGCAGAGTGCGGATGCTCAGTGCCAGCATAAACCTTCAGCTTCTTGAGCATGGCGTAGCCCAGTGGGCCCTTAGGCAGCATGCCCTTCACTGCGGTCTCGAGCACGCGGCCCGGGAACTTGTTTTGCAGTTCGGTGAAGGTACGTTCGTAAATACCACCCGGAAAGCCGGAGTGACGGTAGTAAATCTTGGACGTTGCCTTGTCACCGGTTACGCGCAGTTTGTCTGCGTTAACCACTACGATGTAGTCGCCCGTATCAACGTGAGGGGTGTACTCGGCCTTGTGCTTGCCACGCAGACGCTTGGCGATTTCAGCCGCGAGACGACCCAGCACTTTGTCAGTGGCGTCAACGACGTACCACTCGCGCTTTACCTCGTGCGGCTTGGCAGAAAAAGTTTTCATAACTGCTCGTATCCACAATTCGATTTGGAGAAAGTCGCGGATTTTATCCCTGTATTCAAGGCTCTGTCAAACCTGAATGTGTCTGGATGCGCTAACACTGACATACGGTGGTAAAAAAAACGCAATCCTGGTCTGGATTGCGCTGAATTCCACCAAAGAAGGAGGATGGAGGAGACAACATCAAGGCGAACCTTGACGTTGCGATTTGAGTATATGACAAACAGCTAAATCGTTTCAAGCAGAAATTGTTGCAATGCCGCAATCCGGGCAAAGCCCGCCCCTGCTGGCCGCCCGCCAGGTTGAAAGGCTACAATCTCGCACCACATATAATCTTTATATTCAGACAGACACGCAGGGTTGACGATGAAAGCACGATTGAAATGGGTTGAAGCAGTCAGTTTCCTGGCAGAGTCCGGTTCCGGCCACGCAGTATTAATGGATGGTGCACCGGAAGGCGGCGGCCGCAACCTGGGTCCGCGCCCGATGGAGCTGGTGCTGATGGGCACCGTGGGCTGCACCACCTACGATGTGATCCACATTCTGAAGAAGAGTCGCGCTGACGTGCGCGATTGTGTGGTGGAGGTCGATTCTGACCGTGCCACGGAAGACCCGAAAGTCTTCACCCGTATTCACTTTCACTTCATTGTGACTGGCAAAGCGCTCAAGCCTGAGCAAGTAGAACGTGCCATCAAGCTGTCGGCCGAAAAATACTGCTCGGCCTCCATCATGCTGGGCAAGACTGCCGACATTACGCATGACTTTGAAATCCGCGAGGCCGATTAAGCCCGCAGATTTGCCCACGCCATATAGATAGATAAAAGATAGATAAAAAAAAGGCCGCTCATACGCGGCCTTTTTGTTTGCGGGTACTGATTGATCAGGGCACGAGGTCTGGTACGCAACCTTGCGCAACACCCGGCTCTACTACCCCGGCAGGCTGGCTTTTGCGGGCCGGCAGATAGATCAGCGCGTACGGCAGACCAATCATCAGCGCACCGCCAACCAGGTTACCCAGCGTGGCGGGGATCAGATTGCCGAAGATGAACTGGTTCAGGCTGATATCTGCACCGGCCATCATGGCAGCCGGGATGATGAACAGGTTGGCGATACTGTGTTCCATGCCCAGGGTGACAAACGCCATCACCGGGAACCAGATGCCCAGCATGCGCCCGAAGGTATCTTTGGCCGAATAGCCCTGCATGGAAGCCACGCACACCAGCATGTTGGCAAGCAGCCCCTTGGTGAACGTCATCCAGAACGGGTGCGAGACCTTGCCCATGGCAATATTGACGAGGTACTGGGTTGCGGCGTCCGACGTCAGCAAGTGCGTTTCCAGCCCGAACAGCCAGGCTGTCGCCACCGCGCCAATGGCGTTACCCACAAATGAAATCACCCAGAAGCGCATCAGCAGCTTATAGCCAATGCCGCCCTGCCACCAGCCAGTAAAGCCGCCAGCACAGTTAGATGTAAAGAGATCAACCCCGGTCAGGGTAACGGCGATAAAACCCAGCGGGAATACCGCACCGAACAGGAATTTCACAAGGCCAGGATTGGTCGCAGCGAGCCCGGTGGAACCGCCAGCCACTTCCATGGCCAGCAACGTGCCCAGACCAATGAACATCCCGCCCAGCACAGCCATCAGGCCCAGCCGCCACATCGGCATCCGCGCTTTCTCGGTGCCGTGATGGGCCATGTAATCGACAATTTCAGAAGGAGAACGTAGAAGCGACATGCCGCACCCGCAAGGTCAAATGATATGACATGCAGTTATACGCGCCGCACTCGGGCCAACTCTGTGAACAAGTTCCGGCTTCGGGCCCTGTCCTGGGGATTTATTGATTCAAATCAAGTATTTCAGGAGGTCGTCGGCGCGACCTCCTTCTTTTGGCGGATTTACAGACCGTTTAGAAGCGGTACGCCAGCGATGTCATGATCTTTGATGTGCCCGCCATCAACCGCACCACCGGCCCGGGCAATGGCACGCCGCCCATGTCCTCGGCCAGATGGGCGTGCTGCATTTCATCGGTATGCATCTGTTCAACCACAGCGCGGCTTTTGGCGTCTTGCGGCGGCAATTCCAGCAGATGTGATTGCAGGTGCGCCCCCACCTGACGCTCGGTCTCGGCCAGGAAACCCAGATTCCATTTATCCCCAATCACGCCCGCCGCCACACCCAACGCCAGACTACCGGCATACCAGAGTGGATTGAGTACGCTGGGGTGGCTACCCAGATCATGCAGACGGTGTTCAGTCCAGGCCAGATGTTCCACCTCTTCGTGCGCGGCATGGCGCAACGCATCACGGGCCGCCGGGTCACGCGCGGTCAGGCTTTGCCCCTGGTACAAGGCTTGCGCGCAGACTTCACCCGTGTGGTTGACACGCATCAGGCCGGCGGCGTGCGCCTTGTCTGCCTCGGTCATGTCCGCTTCGTCGATATGCGCATCCGGGTGAGCCCGCTCGCTCATGGCCGGCGCGGCCAATGTGCGCAACATGACATCAAATTCGCCAATGAGGCGATCAACAGAGGGCAAGACGGGCAGACGGGGCAAAGGCAGCATGGCGAGAGTATCCAGATCCAGTAATCACCGGTTTGCAGGCGCAAAGTGGCTCATATTCTAGCGCAAGGACACGCTTGCATGCCGTGATATCATTGCCGCTCTTGTCCCTCACCGAGTCATTACGCATGAAAAAGTTCTTGCTGGCACTGGGCCTGACACTGATCGCAGGCATGGCTGCAGCGGCCAATCCGCAAGTGGTTCTGGAAACGTCCAAAGGCCAGGTCACTGTCGAGTTGTATCCGGATGCGGCTCCGGCGTCCGTCGCCAACTTTCTGCAATATGTAAAAGATAAACACTACGATGGCACTATCTTTCATCGGGTGATCAAGGACTTTGTGGTGCAAGGCGGCGGTATGGACGTCAACATGAGTGAACGTCCGACCCGCGCACCCGTCAAAAACGAAGCAGCACGCGCGTACAAGGCCGGGCTGAAAAATGATCGCGGCACGCTGGCCATGGCCCGCACCGCTGATCCGGATTCGGCCACCAGCCAGTTCTATATCAATCTCAAGAACAATGATTTCCTGAATTACCCTGGCCGTGATGGTTACGGCTACACCGTGTTCGGCAAGGTGATCAAGGGCATGGATGTCGTTGATGCCATTGCCAACACACCGACCCAGCCGGGTGATGTTCCCACTACGCCGGTGCTGCTCAAGAGCGCCCGCGCCGGTAGCACCAAGTAACGTTTGAAATTTGTAGAACCAATCAAAGGACACTAGACCATGACGACCAAAGTGAAGCTTGCCACCTCCATGGGCGATATCGTGCTGGAGCTGGACGAAGCCAAGGCACCGAAAACCGTTGCCAACTTTGTGCAATATGTACAAGACGGCCACTACAACGGTACGGTGTTCCACCGCGTCATCGACGGTTTCATGATTCAGGGCGGCGGTTTTGAGCCTGGCCTGAAGCAAAAGCCGACTCGCGAAAACATCGAGAACGAAGCGGCCAATGGCCTGAAGAACGACGCTTACACGGTAGCCATGGCCCGTACGCCGGAGCC
>JASLES010000228.1 GCA_030151005.1 Silvimonas sp. | reverse complement strand
CGCGGCTTTGCCGTCGTGGCTGATGAAGTACGCAAACTGGCCGAACGCACCGGCAACGCCACCCAGGAAATCAGCACCTTGATTGGCGCCATGGTCAGCGACACTCAGGCCGTGGCCAGCGAAATTGTTGCAGTATCCGTCCAGATGAAAAACGGCGTGGAACTGGCCGGTGAAACCGGCTCGGCCCTGACTACCATCTCTGAACACACCGAACGCACCGCTGGCATCGTCAACGACATTGCCCATGCCACGCGAGAACAATCCTCCGCCAGCGCGGCACTGGCCCACAATGTGGAGTCCGTTGCCCAGACCGCCCAAAGTAATGCATCGCTTGTGGAGAGCAACCGCGCCGCAGCCCGTCAGCTCAGGGAACAAGCCCAGACACTGCGCAGCAAGCTGGCGCAATTTCAGATGTAGTCCGCTGCAAGTTTAGACCCCAACTTTTTTACCACGACCAAACGGGCCGCCTCTTTCAGAATGCAGGCAATCCGGTAGACTACGCCGGACTTGCCCGGAGAGCGCCATGTCGCAGCAACAACACAGCCAGTTTGCCCTGTTTGGAACCCGCCGATTTCTGCCCTTGTTCATCACCCAGTTCTTTGGGGCGTTCAACGACAATCTGTTCAAGAACGCCATGCTGGTGATGGTGGTTTTTCATGGGCTTTCGCTCTCTGGCATTGATTCCAAGACACTGGTTAGCGCGGCTGCGGGCGTGTTTATCCTGCCGTTTTTCCTGTTCTCTGCCATTTCTGGCCAACTGGCAGAACGCTTTGACAAAGCTATCCTGGCGCAACGCGTCAAGCAGCTGGAAATCCTCATCATGCTGGCCGCCGGTTACGGGTTCTGGCAGCACAATGCCGCCGTGCTGATGGGTTGCCTCTTTATGATGGGCGTGCATTCCGCCTTGTTCGGGCCACTCAAATACTCGGTCTTGCCGCAGTACCTGAAGCCCAACGAATTGATGGGGGGCAACGGTCTGATTGAAGGTGGCACGTTTGTCGCCATTTTGCTGGGCCAGATTGCCGGCACCTTGATCGTGCAGCATCAGCCCCACGGCGAGACACTGATTGTGTGGGCCTGCCTTGGCGTGGCGATTATTGGCTGGCTGGCCAGCCGCCAGATGCCCAGCGCCCCTGCGCCTGCGGCCAACCTTAAGATTTCATGGAACATTCTGGCAGAGACCTTCAAGATCATCGGCCAGGCTCGCGGCAACAAAACCGTGTTCAACAGTCTGCTGGGGCTGTCCTGGTTCTGGTTTCTGGGCTCGATCTATCTGATCTATTTGCCGGTGATGGCCAGCGAAATCCTGCATGGCGACCCCACCGTTTACACCTTGTTGATCACGCTTTTTTCAGTCGGGATCGGTGTGGGTTCGGTGCTGTGTGAAAAGCTCTCTGGCCACCGCGTAGAACTGGGCCTGGTGCCGTTTGGTTCAATTGGCCTGTCGCTGTTTGGCATTGATTTGTACTTTGCCCTGCAGAATATGCCAGCCGGGCCGTTTGATGTGTCTGGTTTCCTGGCCAACCATGCGCACTGGCGCGTGATGATTGATCTGGCTTTGCTGGGCGTGTTTGGCGGTTTTTACACCGTGCCGCTGTACGCGCTGATCCAGACCCGCGCTGACAAGACCTTTGTATCGCGCGCGATTGCCGCCAACAACATCCTCAATTCGCTGTTCATGGTTGTGGCATCGGTCATGGGTATTGTGCTGATCAAGCTGGGCATGTCGGTGCCGGGTTTGTTGCTGACCGTGGCACTGCTGAATGTGGTCGTGGCGCTGTATATCTACTCATTGATCCCGGAATTTTTGATGCGCTTTCTGGTGTGGATCATGACCCACCTGCTGTACCGCGTGCGCTCGCAAGGTTTGCAGAACATTCCGGAAGAAGGCCCGGTGGTGCTGGTATGTAACCACGTCAGCTTTATGGATGCGCTGATTCTGGCTGGCGCGGTACGCCGTCCGGTGCGTTTCATCATGGATCACCGCATTTTCAAGATTCCGTTGCTCAAGTTCATCTTCAAAACCGCTGGCGCCATCCCTATTGCACCGGCCAAAGAAGACCCAACCCTCAAGACCAAAGCGTTTGATCGTGCCGCACAGTATCTGCAAGAAGGCGAAGTGCTGTGCATCTTCCCCGAAGGCGGCATCACCCGTGATGGGAACATCCAGACTTTCCGCCCCGGGATTGACGAGATCATTCGCCGTACGCCGGTACCGGTCATCCCGATGGCGCTTCAAGGCTTGTGGGGTAGTTTCTTTAGCCGTAAAGATGGTGCAGCAATGATGAAGATGCCCCGCCGCGCGTTTTCAAAGATTGGTTTTGTAGTGGGTACACCCATTGCACCTGGCGACGTAACCCGCCAGCGGCTGGAAGATGAAGTACGCAAACTGCGCGGGGATTGGCAGTGAGCCTTTGCGTTTTCAGCGGAAACTAAAAACGGGCCTTCGGGCCCGTTTTTAGTTGGGGGGGGTCAATCAGGCTCAGGCGGTCACTGCCAGCCACACCTCGCCATCTCGCACTTCCACCGCGTGACACGGTACTTGACCCTGTTCCGGCGCCAGCGCGCTGCCGGTGGCCAGATCAATCTTGAAGTTGTGCAGCGGGCACGCCACAGCGCCGCCAAATACCAGGCCATGCGATAACGCGCCGCCTTTGTGCGGGCAATGGTCATCCAGGGCAAACACCTGGTTTTCTGCTGTGCGGAACAAGGCAATGGCCTGGCTGCGGCCATCCGGGTTGACGACGCGTGCACCCTGTTGCGGGATTTCCGTCAGTGCACAGATTTTCTGGAATTGTTTCATGGCTCAGTTCTCCTCAATCAGGCCGGCAACGCTGCAAACTGGTCTGCATCCACCCCGTCGCGGGCGCGCCACGGATCGGGTTCCAGCGCCAAAGATTGCTGCAGACGGGCCCACAGGGCTTTGCGGCCGGCTTCGTCTTCCAGTACGCGTTGTTTGATGTAATCCAGGCCCACGCGCTGCATGAAATGCACGGTGCGTTCCAGGTAATGGGCTTCTTCCCGGTACAACTGCAAGAACGCGCTGCTGTATTCCATGACTTCGGTCGCGGTTTTTACCTTGACCAGGAACTCGGCCACTTCGGTCTTGATGCCGCCGTTGCCGCCGATGTAAAGCTCCCAACCGCTGTCGACGGCGATAATGCCGACGTCCTTGATACCGGCTTCCGCGCAGTTACGCGGGCAGCCAGATACCGCCAGTTTCACCTTGTGCGGCGCCCACATGCGGTCCAGCGCTTTTTCCAGCTCTATACCCATGCCAGTGGAGTCTTGCGTTCCAAAGCGGCAGAACTGCTTGCCGACACAGGTCTTCACGGTGCGCAGGCCCTTGGAATAACCCATGCCGCTGGGCATATCCAGGTCTTTCCAGATGGCGGGCAGATCACTGCCTTTGACGCCTAGCAGGTCCAGGCGCTGGCCGCCGGTGACCTTGACCATGCGCACTTCGTATTTCTCTGCCACATCGGCAATACGGCGCAGTTCTGCCGGGCTGGTCACGCCGCCCCACATGCGCGGGATCACGCTGAAGGTAGAGTCTTTCTGGATATTGGCGTGCATACGTTCATTAACGAGGCGTGATTGCGCGTCATCTTTGGCCTCGCCCGGCCAGGTAGAAATCAGATAGTAGTTCAGCGCCGGGCGGCAAGTCGGGCAGCCGTCGGCAGTGCGCCATTGCAGGGCCTTCATCACCGTCGGTAGCGAAGTCAGATGCTGGTTGCGAATGGCTTCCCGGACTTCTTCATGCGTATGCGCGGTGCAATCGCACAGCGGTTTTTGCTTGGGTGCAGCCTGGAACGAGCTACCCACCGTGCTCATCAGGATTTGCTCTACCAGGCCAGTGCAAGAACCGCAAGACGCGCCGGCGCGGGTGTGTTTCTTGACTTCTTCCACGGTAAACAGGCCGTGTTCGGTAATGGCTTTGACGATGGTGCCTTTGCTCACGCCATTACAGCCGCAGACTTCGGCATCCATGGGCAGCGCGGCGGCGCGGCTGGCCCCTGCCGTGCCAACATCGCCCAGTTCACGCGGGCCGGACAAGAGGTCCCGGCGCATATCGGCCACATTGCGCCCTTCACGCAGCAACTGATAGTACCAGGCGCCCTCGCCGGTATCACCATACAAACAGGCACCGACCAGCACGTCGTCTTTGAGGACCAGTTTCTTGTAAATGCCGCCTTTGGGGTCGGAGACGACGATTTCGTCGACGTTTTCGCCGCCCATGAAATCCCCGGCCGAAAACAGGTCGATACCGGTCACTTTGAGTTTGGTAGAGGTGGTTGTGCCGGTGTAACGCTGCTTGCCGCACCCGGCCAGTTGGTTGGCCAGTACCTTGCCCATTTCAAACAAGGGGGCAACCAGACCATAGCTGGTGCCGCGGTGATTGACACACTCGCCCAGCGCGTAGATGAACGGGTCACTGGTCTTCAGCGTGTCATCTACCACAATACCTTGCGTGGACTTCAACCCGGCGGCACGCGCCAAGGCGTCATTGGGCACAATGCCGGCGGCCATGACCACCAGGTCTGCTTTCAGCACCGTGCCATCGCCCAGCTCCACGCCGGTCACACGTTGCTCGCCCAGCAAGCGGCTGGCGGTCTGGCCCAGATAAAGTTGCAGGCCATGGTCGCGCATGGCGTGTTCCAGCATGCGGCCGGCTTGTTTATCCAGTTGCCGGTTCAACAACCATTCGCCCAGGTGAACCACGCTGACTTCCATGCCGCGCAACTTGAGGCCATGAGCGGCCTCCAGCCCAAGCAAACCGCCGCCAATCACAACGGCGTGTTTGTATTGCGCGGCGGCCTCAATCATGGCCGTGGTGTCTTTGATATCCCGAAAACCCAGCACGCCCGGTAATTGGGCTCCGGGAATCGGCAACATGAACGGGCGTGAACCGGTGGCGATAATCAGCTTGTCGTATCCCACCGCCTCACCGTTGGCGAGGGTGACCACGCGCTGTACCCGATCGATACCTGTCGCGGCCACACCCTTGATCAGGCGAATACCGTTTTGTTCGTACCAGGATTCAGCGTTGAGGATGATGTCAGAAAGCGTTTGCTCGCCGGCCAGCACTGGCGAAAGCTGGATGCGGTTGTAGTTGCCGCAAGGCTCGTCCCCAATCACGGTCATGTCGTAGCGTTGCGCGTCGTGGCGCAGGATTTCTTCCAGCGTACGCACGCCAGCCATGCCGTTGCCAATCAATACCAGTCGTTGCTTGCGCATGAGGTCGCTCCTGGCCGGCCCGAACCGGCAGTTTTTATTTGATCAGGCGCAATGTTCGGCAATCTTGGGCAATCAGAACAGGTGAATAGGCCAATGGGATAAATTGATATAAATCAAAACAAAACTGGCGAAATATGCATTTCGTATAAATTGGCAAAAGTGCCACGCCAGCGGCCGACAAATTAATGCTGATGGACTATTGATCCATCGATGCCTGCGCCACAAATTGCGGACAAATGCGGCTAAATCGGCAAAATTTACACCCGCGAATCCCGGCAAAAGTCATGAAAAAGGCCGGCAATCATTGCCGGCCTTTCATTTTCATGTGTTCAAATCCACGTCCCTAGCAGGGGCATTTGCCTCCGCCTGGGCGGTCTGCGCTCGGGTAACGCGCTTCCAGGCAATAACGGTAGAACGCCTCACGACTCATGGGCTGCGCCTC
>JASLES010000218.1 GCA_030151005.1 Silvimonas sp. | reverse complement strand
TACAAGCTGATATGCAGTTGCGTACCACTGCTGGGGAAATCCGCGTTATCCAGTTGATCGAAACTCAGACTGGCGCGCAGGCCGTAATCAGACTGGTAGATATCCGGCAAAGAGACAATCCCGTCGCTGGTCAAGAGACCGCCTACCACACCACTGGCATGACCGTGTTCTGCCATCACCCCGATACGGGCCTCACCATAACGGGAGAACCCTGAACCCAGATCAATCCCGGCCTGTTGCTTGTACAACCGGAACTGGCCAAATTCGGTATCCCCTTCGTACACCGCCAGCGGGCTGGATTGAATGGCGAAATTGGGCGCAATAAACGCATAACCATCAATCTGCAATGGCTGATAGAACTCGCCACTCAGCGCCATGGTATCGCCTGCGCGCAACGAGACAGACGCCTCTGCGCCCAGCGGGTTAAGCCAGGTGCGGCGATAGCGCGCCAGCAATGCATACGGTGAGGCGTTTTCAAAGTCGGTACCCAGCGCGATACCAAAATTGAAGTAATTGGGACCCCAGTCTTTTTCTACCGGAATCAGCCGTAATTTCTGGCCGGCACCGTCGTCCAGCAATTCGTAATCGAGCTGGGAGAAATCGCCACGCGCGTACAAACGCGACAATTGGTCATGAAAATCCGTGCTATCCAGATTTTTACCCAGTTCCACGTCGACATTGCGGCTCAAGACGTCTGGATTCACGCGGGTCAGGCGCTCTACCTGCATGCTATCAATGGGCTTGGGCTGCAAGCGGCGTGTTTCTCGCGCTTGTTCCCATTGGTCGTATTCGGCAGGTGGCAAAGCGTAATGCTGCAGATTCACCAATTGCTGGCGTGCCGCTTTTTCACCGGCCAGAAAAAAGTCCGGCGCTTTGGCAAAGTCGGTGCTTTCCAGATTACCCAGCGCCGGCGTGATCAGTACGTCATTGGGCTTCAGGCTGGCAATTTGCGGGCGCTGGTTCTGTACGATCATCAGACGGGTGTACTGCGCGGCCACATCAAAAATGGTGTTGATGTTGTCACGCTTGAGCGGCGGCGAGGCGACATCAACCGCAATGACCACATCTGCGCATAACTTGCGCGCCACATCCACCGCCAGGTTGCGGGACAAACCACCATCCACCAGCAAATGCTCACTACGTGCCACCGGGGGGAACACGCCCGGCACGGCCATACTGGCGCGCATGGCGGTGACAATATCGCCATCACCCAGCACCACCATTTCACCGGTTTCCAGATCCGTGGCAATCGCGCGAAATGGCACGGAAAGTTCATCAAAATTTTTCGCCGTGCCGCCATAACTCAGGTCGCGCAACAGTGTTTCGATCTTCTGGGTATCAATGGCGGACTTGGGCAAAGCCAGTGAACCATCATCGCGCACGCCCACATCAATGGGCGCCAGATGCATGTTGTCATCCTGCTTTTGCCGGTATGACATCTGCTGACGCGGCAAACCAGATTCAAACAGCGCGTTCCAGTCGGTCTTGCCAGAGAGGTTGATCATGGAGTCAGCGGTCTGACCGGCGGCATAACTGCCGCCCACCAGTGCGCCAATGCTGGTCCCCACCACACAATCGACCGGAATATGGTTTTCTTCCAGCACCTTGAGCACGCCAACGTGCGCCAGCCCGCGCGCACCTCCGCCACCCAGCACCAGACCTATGCGCGGGCGCGCATGCGGTGCCGAAGCATCTGTCGCCGCAGGCAGATCCGCCGCCAGTGCACGTGTCGATAACAGCAAACCGGCTAACAGCCACAACATCTTGCGTGCGTTTCTCATGCTTGCCATATGTGATTTATCCGGCATTGCCCAATGGTTTTACGTTATCTGATATTCGGGCGCGATTCTAACCGAGTGCGCGAAAACCACGCATAAGGATTTGCGCTTTCCTGTTGAAACCTCCCGGCTTTCCAGCTTTGTCTGCTATTCACGACGCAGCGAGCAAAGACAAAATCAGCAGATTTGCATTGATTGCCAATAATGAAGAACAAAACCGTTGCGCTGAGTGTTGCGTGGGTACGTGGTTTTTAAAGGATTAATTAAACAATGATTGTTTTGCAACTGGCTGTCGTGCTCGCGGCAATTTTGATTGGAGCGCGCCTTGGCGGCGTCGGGCTGGGTGTGATGGGCGGACTTGGCCTGGCACTCCTGACCTTTGTATTTCATCTGCGCCCCACCACGGCCCCGATTGATGTACTACTGATGATTCTCTCAGTCATTACGGCAGCCGGCTGCCTGCAAGCCGCAGGCGGCATGGACTGGCTGGTACGGGTGGCCGAACGCTTGTTACGGCGCAACCCCAAACGCATTACCCTCTTTGCCCCCTTGGTGACCTACACCTTTACCCTGTTTGCCGGCACAGGCCACGTTGCGTATTCCGTGCTGCCGGTGATTGCCGAAGTAGCGCGGGATTCTGGCGTGCGGCCAGAGCGCCCGTTGTCAATTGCGGTCATTGCCTCACAAGTGGGCATTACCGCCAGCCCTATCTCTGCCGCGACAGTGACCTTGCTGGCCATGCTGGCGCCTTCCGGCGTGGGCTTGAGCCAGATCTTGCTGGTTGCCATTCCGGCGACCTTGCTGGGGGTGTTTGCCGGCGTGCTGGTGGCCAGCCGGCTGGGTGTGGAACTGGCTGATGATCCGGTTTATCTGGCACGGCTGGCCTCGGGCGAAATCGCCCCCAGTCAACCGCACGAAGCCAAACCGCCGTTGCCGCGCTCTGCAGTCATTTCGGTGATCGCGTTTCTGCTGGCAGCGCTGGCGGTGGTGGTACTGGGTTCAGTAGATCAGTTGCGCCCGCAATGGCCGGCGGATGGCCAGATGGTCAGGCTTGATATGCCCACGGCCATTGAAATCATCATGCTGTCTGCCGCTGCACTGATTCTGCTATTGGGTCACGTGGATGCAGACAAAGTGGTGCGCGGCAGCGTGTTCCGTGCCGGTGCGGCGGCGGTGATCGGCATCTTTGGCATTGCGTGGATGGGGGACACATTTATCCAAGCCAATATGGCGCTGTTCTCCGCCGAGATCAAAACCATCATCACCGAGGTGCCATGGCTATTTGCCCTCGCCTTGTTTGTGATGTCCATTCTGCTGTATTCGCAGGCGGCCACCATTCGCGCACTGATGCCGCTGGGTATGGCGCTGGGTTTGTCTGCCCCGACACTGATTGCCATGTTCCCCAGCGTAAATGGCTACTTTTTTATCCCCAATTACCCGACGGTCATCGCGGCCATCAATTTTGACCAGACCGGGACCACCCGCATTGGCCGCTGGCTGCTTAACCACAGTTTCATGCTGCCTGGGCTGGCGTGTTCGGTGGTCAGCGTCGCCGCTGGCTTCGGGCTGGTCAGACTGGTGTTCTAACTGATGCGCCGCCAGGCGGGTATGCCCCGCACTTTCAGGCAAGGCTGATTAACCCGGCGGCATAAGCCACGCATCCTCGCCGGATGCATCTCTTCAGCCCCTCACTCAATGGCACCCTCCTGCCCCAAGTCGCGACCGCTGCAGCGCCAGACGCACTGCGCCGCGCTCTGGGCCAGGGTTGGCACACCCCGTTGTGGCATCTGACCCAGCCAGCGCGGACACGTTACGCGGTTGGTATCGCGTACCAGACACCAGTACCCGAACCCTCACCACTCCTGGATGTGCATGTCTGAAACAACAACGCCGACAAAAAGTCGGCGTTGTTGTTTGTACAGCATCAGTTTGCAAGCACTTACTTGCGCAGTTTCAACCCGGCCAGTGCGGCAGCCATGGCACCCTGCGCTTCCGGCTGGCGTTGCATCACTTTGCGCTCGCCCTTGCTCATGCTCTGGGCCGCCACACCGGCATCCGGCTTTTGACGGCTGTCCTCGTTCAGACGCATGGTCAGCGCGATGCGCTTGCGCTTCACATCCACCTCTTGCACCTTCACCTTGACCACATCACCCGCCTTCACCACTTCACGCGGGTCCTTGATAAATTTGTGGCTCATGGCCGAGATATGCACAAGGCCATCCTGATGCACGCCAATGTCCACAAACGCGCCAAATGCGGCAACGTTGGTGACTACGCCTTCCAGGATCATATCGATCTTCAGGTCAGCAATGGCTTCAACGCCTTCGGCAAAGCTGGCGGTTTTAAACTCCGGGCGCGGGTCGCGGCCTGGTTTTTCCAGTTCCGCCAGAATGTCTTTCACTGTTGGCAGGCCAAAGTGCTCATCCGTGAAGTCGGCGGCATTCAGTTTCTTGAGAAAACTGCCGTCACCGATCAGGCTGGTGACGTCCTTCTGGACCTTGGCGATAATCTTTTCGACCACCGGATAGGCTTCCGGGTGGACCGCGGAACGGTCTAGCGGGTTGTCGCCTTCCATCACACGCAAGAAGCCAGCAGCCTGTTCAAAGGTTTTTTCGCCCAGACGCGGCACCTTGAGCAACTGCTTGCGGTTCTTGAATGCCCCGTTGGCGTCACGATAATTGACGATCTGCGTCGCCAGCGTACTGTTCAGGCCAGAAATCCGCGTCAGCAACGCCACCGACGCCATGTTTACATCGACCCCGACCGCATTCACGCAGTCTTCTACCACGGCATCAAGCGAGCGCATCAGATCAAGCTGGTTCACGTCGTGCTGATACTGGCCCACGCCAATCGATTTCGGATCAATCTTGACGAGTTCTGCCAGCGGGTCTTGCAGACGACGGGCAATCGACACGGCGCCACGCAGCGATACATCCAGCTCGGGGAATTCTCTGGCCGCCAGTTCAGAGGCCGAATACACCGACGCCCCCGCTTCCGAGACCACCAGCTTGGTCATCTGCAGTTCCGGATACTTCTTGATCAGTTCAATGGCCAGCTTGTCGGTTTCACGGCTGGCCGTGCCGTTGCCGATGGCAATCAGTTGCACTTTGTGTTTGGCTGCCAATGCCGCGCAGATGGCAATCGACTGATCCCACTGGTTGCGCGGTTCATGCGGGTAAATGGTGGCGGTATCCAGCAGCTTGCCGGTGGCATCGACCACCGCCACTTTGCAGCCAGTCCGCAGGCCTGGGTCCAGCCCCATGGTCGCGCGCGGGCCGGCCGGTGCGGCCAGCAGCAAATCTTTGAGGTTGGTGGCAAACACCTTGATGGCCTCGGCCTCGGCTTTCTCACGCAACTGGTTAATGAGTTCGGATTCCAGATTAAGCGCAATGCGGGCACGCCAGGTCAGGCGCACGGTGTCCTGCAGCCACTTGTCCGCCGGACGCCCCAGATTCTCGATGCCGAAGCGACGGGCAATTTTCAGTTCACACACGCCCGGGCCGGTCGGCTTGACGGAGTCATCCAGTTCTTCTGGCAGCGGCAACGCCAGCGTCAGAATGCCTTCGTTACGTGCACGCAGTACCGCCAACGCCCGGTGCGAGGGGACATCGCGCCAAGGTTCGTCGTATTCAAAGTAGTCGGAGAACTTGGCGCCCTCTTCTTCCTTGCCTTCCACCACGCGCGTCTTGATATGCGCCTTGCCTGCCACGTGCTCGCGCAACTCGCCAACCAGTTCCGGGTCTTCGGCAAACTGTTCCATCAAGATGGCGCGGGCACCGTCCAGCGCGGCCTTGGTATCGGCCACGCCTTTGCCTTCATCGACAAAACCGGTAGCGACGCTTTCGGGATTCTGGGCCGGATCGCTCAAGAGACCTTGCGCCAGGGGCTCCAGACCTGCCTCTTTGGCAATCTGCGCGCGGGTGCGGCGCTTGGGCTTGTAGGGCAGATACAAGTCTTCCAGTCGCTGTTTGTTATCGGCATCCAGCAATTGTGCTTTCAGTTCCGGCGTCAACTTGCCTTGCTCTTCCACACTGGAAATCACCGCACCACGGCGCTCTTCCAGTTCACGCAGGTAACGCAAGCGCACTTCCAGATTACGCAACTGGGTGTCATCCAGACCACCCGTCACTTCTTTACGATAACGCGCAATAAACGGCACGGTCGCGCCTTCGTCCAGCAACTGGACGGCAGACGCCACCTGCGCCTCGCTGCAGACGAGTTCGGTTGCAAGGCGGGAATGAATACTGGGCAGCATGCAGCGGGAATTCCTGAATACAGTTGAATTGAAAGCCAGGATGGCTGGCAACACGGTGGATTGTCGCTTTATTTCAAACCCACCTTACTCGGTTTATGTATTTGGCTCTTGCCAGTAACCAGGCCGTTTCGACCCCGCTGGATTCCCGCCTGCGCGGGAATGACGATGCAGAGGGGTACGAGTACAGCGCATTTTGCTTTTGCCGTTGATTTGCGGGGTGGCGGTTGCCGTGGTTTTTGACTTTCCTCCCCATTAAAGCCAAGCGCCGAAGGAGGACGGGAGACCTTAGGCTCCCGACCAACCGAGGGCAGCCCGGTGCGCGTGCGAATCTTTGATTCGCTCAGCCATAGTCGCCCGGCTGGGGTCGCCTTTCTTTGGTTACTTTCTTTGGCGAAGCAAAGAAAGTGACGTGGGCCCGGCACCCCGGGTATCAAATGCCCTTCAAATCCGCGCCGAAGGCGCTAACACAAGCCACGACAACAGCGCACCACAACCGCCAGCAAACCAGACGATTTTACGCCGACAACAACTCAGCGACGACTGCCAGTGCGCCCAGACGAGCGTTATCCACCACCGCCCACAAGGTCACGGTCTTGCCATCTTCGCTCACATCCACATTGCTGATCCACACCAGATCGGCACCAATCACGTCCTGTGGGGTTGCCACGCCAGACGGGCCTTCTACGTCCAGCACAAACAGACCTGGATTGGCGCGCAAAGCGGTAATGACGGCCTCACGCGTGGTGTCCTGAATCAGCCGGATAGACAGCGTGGCGCCATGACCAAAAAATAGCGGTGCCTGAATACGCTGCACGCTATCGAGTAATGGAGCGCCCAGTTGCTGGTTCACCACGTTGCGGATGCTTTCGGATTGCGCGTGCGGCAGCGGAAACAGGTTGAACGCCAGACGCTTGGGGAATGCGCCGTTTTCGATTTCTTCGTTAGCGTACAGGGCACGGGTTTGTTTGGAGAGTGTTTCCACGCCAGTCTGGCCCTGCGCCGAGGCCGACTCCAGCAAAGTGGCATGCGCACGGGCGATAGACAGACCGGTCAGTGCCGAGAGCGGGCGCGACAACACCGCAAACGCCGCCAGCGGTGCAGTGGCATCCAGCAAACGGCAGCCAGCGGCCTTGGCGGCCGGGGCATACTTTTTCAGTTCATCACGGCTGCCGGCAAACACGGCCACTTGCGCGGCAGACCAGTCAAACTCGTCTACCTCCAGCACCGGGTAGTCTTCGCCGCGAAACGACACCAGTGTCCCTTCGTCTGCCACAGCCAACGCATAAATCTCGTTCACAGAAACGGCGCTTTCGGCCAGGACTTCCAGCAAGGTGGTACCAAAGGGGCCATGCGCGCCAAGGATGGCGAGTGACAACGGTGCGGACATGATGATTTCTCCAGGGCGGCAGGCAAACACACTGGTGGTGTGCAATGACACCTCATCAGGTCGCGCGCCCTTTCCGTGCGGCCCGATCAGTCTTGTGTCTGCCCATGATTGAATTCGAACTCTGTTGCGGCCGTTTGCAGGCGCACAACAAAACAGGGCGCATCTGCGCCCTGTTTTGCGAGCAATCGCGTATTTTACAACGCGGCAACCACGGCGTCGCCCATTTCCGAGCAAGACACCTTGCGCGTGCCCTCTTCGTAGATGTCGCCGGTGCGCAGGCCGTCAGCCAGCACTTTCTTCACCGCGTTTTCTACACGCGTCGCAGCGGCTTCATCATTCAGGCTGTAGCGCACCAGCATGGCCAGCGAGAGGATCGTCGCCAGCGGGTTAGCCAGGTTCTTGCCGGCGATATCCGGGGCCGAGCCATGGCTGGGTTCGTACAGACCCTTTTTGTTCTGATCCAGCGAGGCCGACGGCAACATGCCGATAGAACCCGTCAACATGGAGGCTTCGTCCGACAGAATGTCACCAAAGATATTGCCGGTGACCATCACATCAAACTGCTTGGGGTTGCGGACCAGTTGCATGGCCGCGTTATCCACGTACATGTGGGTCAGCTGGACATCCGGGTATTCTTTGGCCACATCCGTGACGATTTCTTTCCAGAACTCGGTGGTTTCCAGCACGTTGGCCTTGTCCACGGAACACAGCTTTTTGTTGCGCTTTTGCGCGGCCTGGAAGGCCACATGCGCAATACGGCGGATTTCGCTCTCCGCGTAGCGCATGGTGTTAAAGCCTTCGCGCTCACCGGCCTCGTTGACATGCACGCCGCGCGGCTGGCCAAAGTAAATGTCACCAGTCAGTTCACGCACGATCAGGATATCCAGGCCAGAGACCACTTCCGGCTTGAGCGTGGATGCGTTAGCCAGTTCCGGGTACAGAATGGCCGGACGCAGATTGGCAAACAGATTCAGATCCTTGCGGATGGCCAGCAAGCCACGCTCCGGGCGCAGCGGGCGATCCAGCGTGTCGTATTGCGGGCCGCCCACGGCGCCCAGCAGCACGGCATCGGCTTCACGTGCCAGCTTTTGCGTGAACTCCGGGTATGGCGAGCCGTATTGGTCATACGCGGCGCCACCGAGCGGGGCTTCGGTGGTTTCAACAGCCAGACCGTCTTTGCGCAGCACGTCGAGTACGCGACGGGCCTGGGCAATGATTTCGGGACCAATGCCGTCACCGGGCAGAATCAGAATCTTCTTCATGCTTTGTTTTCACCAAAAATAAAAAAGCCCGGCTTGCCCGACTGGTCAATGCTTGACCAGCCGCGCTCACACCGGGCTCGATTTTGAAAAAAAATCAGCTGTGCGAGAGCTTGTAGTTCACGTCGCAATCGGTCAGCACGATCACACGCGGGTGCGTCTGCAACAAGGTCGCCGGCACTTGCGTGGTGATCGGGCCATTGAGCGTGCGATCCAGAATCTCGGCCTTCTCCTGGCCCTTGACCACCAGCAGGATGGACTTGGCGTGCAGGATAGAACCCATACCCATGGTCACTGCGTGCGTCGGTACTTCATCGAGCGAATTGAAGAAGCGCTTGTTGGCTTCGCGGGTATCTTCCTTGAGCGTTACCTTGTGGGTAAAGCGTGAAAGCGTGGTATCCGGCTCGTTAAAACCAATATGGCCGTTATGGCCAATGCCCAGGAGTTGCATATCTACCGGGCCTTGCTGATACAGCGCTTCGTCGTACCGACGGCATTCGGCTTCGATATCGGCAGCATTGCCGTTGGGCACATGCGTGTTTTTGAGGTCGATATCAATGTGGTCGAACAGGTTGCGCTGCATGAAACTGCGGTAAGACTCCGGATGAGTGACCGCCAGGCCCACGTATTCATCCAGATTGAACGTGCGTACTTCCTTGAAGCTGATCAAGCCTTGTTTGTAGCTCTTGACCATTTCCTGGTACAAACCCACCGGCGAGCCGCCAGTCGCCATACCGAGCACCGCGTTGGGGCGGCCACGGACAACGGACATCATCAGATCGGCTGCAACGCGATCGAGCTCAGCCTGGTTCTTGAACTTGTGAAGAATCATGGTTTCGTTTCCCCGTACTTATTTTTTAATCAGAATGTGATACCTGAAGCACGAACTATAGCAACTACCAGCAAGTGGCGCTGCCGTCGGCTAATAATACCGCCATTCTGACTTACGCGACGGCCAGAACGGCCACCACGCAGCGTTTCAGGCAATCCAGGTAAATTAATTTTCAGAATTAAATCAATCTACCCGGATTGTTTTTGGGGAAACCTCACCTGTCCGGCTTTACCGCCTCAGGCGTTAAACAGCCAAGGCTGCGCCTGGCGATGGCGTGCTTCAAATGCCTTGATTTCATCGGCATGTTGCAATGTCAGGCCAATTTCATCGAGACCTTCCAGCAAGCAATGCTTGCGGTGGCCAGTGATATCAAAGCTGAACGACTTGCCCGACGGTGTCGTCACCGTTTGTGCGGCCAGGTCCACATTCAGGCGATAGCCTTCGGTGGCTTGCGTCTCCTGGAACAACAGATCTACCGTATCTGCCGGCAATACAATCGGCAGCACGCCGTTCTTGTAGCAGTTGTTAAAGAAGATATCGGCAAAGCTGGGGGCGATTACGGCCCGGAAACCGTAGTCATCCAGCGCCCACGGCGCATGCTCGCGCGACGAGCCACAGCCAAAGTTATCGCGTGCCAGCAGCACTTGCGCGCCGGCATAACGCGGAAAATTAAGCACGAACTCCGGGTTCACCGGGCGAACGCTGTTATCCATGCCCGGTTCGCCGTGATCCAGGTAACGCCATTCGTCAAACAGGTTCGGGCCAAAGCCGGAACGCTTGATCGACTTGAGAAACTGCTTGGGAATAATGGCGTCTGTATCCACGTTGGCCCGATCAAGCGGGCAAACAAGGCCGTTCAATTGCGTAAAAGCTTTCATGGCGTAGGTCCTTTTAGACAGAACGCCCGACAAAACCAGCGCGGCAGCGCCAGCGCAGTTTCGTCAGCCGTTCTCTACTTGCCTTGAATCTTTTCACCCACTTTTTGCACATCCTCACCAAAGCCATGCACGGTATTGCAACCGGCCAGCATCAAAAGGAACAGCATCAGCAACGAGG
Source organism: Silvimonas sp. (assembly GCA_030151005.1). Classification (GTDB taxonomy): domain Bacteria; phylum Pseudomonadota; class Gammaproteobacteria; order Burkholderiales; family Chitinibacteraceae; genus Silvimonas. The sequence goes on along the minus strand of JASLES010000218.1, from coordinate 418 downwards.
CAAACAGTGATTTCATGGGTTCAAAGACTCCGCAAGTTTCATAAATTCAACAAGCCGGGCGCGAGGCTCAGGCAAAGTTGCGGATGTCGACAAAATGTCCGGCAATGGCGGCAGCTGCTGCCATTTCGGGGCTCACGAGGTGGGTGCGACCACCCTGCCCCTGCCGCCCTTCAAAGTTGCGGTTAGAGGTAGAGGCACAACGCTCACCTGGTTCCAGACGATCCGCGTTCATTGCCAGGCACATGGAACAACCCGGCTCACGCCATTCAAAGCCGGCCTCGATGAAAATTTTGTCGAGGCCTTCCGCTTCAGCCTGTCTTTTTACCAGACCGGAACCGGGCACGACCATAGCCAGCTTCACATTCGCCGCTTTTTTGTGACCCTTGGCAACCGCCGCCGCCGCGCGCAAATCTTCGAT
>JASLES010000209.1 GCA_030151005.1 Silvimonas sp. | reverse complement strand
CTGCAAGGTCTGGCCTCCGTAGGGGCGACATTGCTGGTGGCCATGTGGCTGAGCCGCCTGGCGGAGCGCTGGCTGATGCGGGCAGAAATGCTCGATACCAGCCTGCGTGTCATGCTGACCAAAGTGATTCAGTCGCTGCTGGTGGTGATTGCCATTCTGGTGGCACTGCCGCTGGTCGGGATCGACCCGACCGTGCTCTCGGTGTTTGGTGGTGCACTGGGTGTGGGTCTGGGGCTTGGCTTGCAGAAAATTGCGTCCAATTATGTCTCGGGCTTCATTATTTTGCTGGATCGCTCGGTGCGGTTGGGCGATCTGGTGCAGATTGGAGATCGGCAGGGTGTGATTTCCCGGCTGACCTCGCGCTACATTGTTCTCAAGAGCCTGGATGGCACTGAGTCGCTGGTGCCTAACGACACGTTGGTCACCTCTACCGTGGTCAATCAGTCCTACACCGATCGCAAGGTGTGGACCAAAATGCCATTCACGGTGGGCTATGAGTCTGATCTGGAATTGGTGATGCAGTTGCTGGTCACCGCGACAGAAGGGCTGGAACGTGTCGTGCAAGATCCCAAGCCCTTTCCGTATCTGGATGGCTTTGGTGATAGCTCGGTCAACGTATCGGTCGGTTTCTGGATCAAGGATCCGGAAAACGGGCAGGGCAGCCTGAAATCCGAAATCAATCTGCGGGTATGGCAGCTCTTCAAGCAGCACGGCATCAATATTCCGTACAACCGCCTGGACGTGGTGCACTTCAAGCCATCCAACAAGCAAGCAAGCGATGGTAATTTGACAGGTTATGTTCCGCCAGCGTCCGCCGATGAAGGCTAAGCGGGCAATTTGCACAACCGGGCGTACGAACGGTTGCGCATTGCAAGCAATTATTCTGTAATATCTGTTCGCCCTTGATCCGTATCAGAAAATTCTGAACAACTTCAAGGGATTTCTTGTCCTGGAGAGTTTCATAGATGGAATGGCTGAACGGCCTGATCGAAATGCCCTGGTGGGGCTACATCGTGGTGTTGCTGGTGCTCACCCACATTACGATTGCTGGGGTTACGATTTTCCTGCACCGCAACCAGACCCATCGGGGTCTTGATCTGCATCCGATTCCCAGCCATTTCTTCCGTTTCTGGCTGTGGCTGACCACGGGTATGGTTACCAAGGAATGGGTTGCCATTCACCGCAAGCACCACGCTCGCTGCGAGACCGCTGAAGATCCGCACAGCCCGCAAGTGCTGGGCCTGAAGAAGGTGATGTGGGAAGGCGCGGAACTCTACCGCAAGGAATCGAAGAACAAGGAAACGCTGGAGAAGTTTGGCGTCGGTACCCCTGACGACTGGCTCGAGCGCAATATCTATACCCCGCACAGCGTGATGGGCCCGACCTTGATGGCCATCATTGATATCTCGTTGTTTGGCGCGAATGGTCTGTGGATGTGGGCAGTGCAAATGGCCTGGATTCCGTTCTGGGCGGCCGGCGTGATCAACGGCGTGGGCCACTATTTTGGCTATCGCAATTTCGAGTGTGAAGACGCGTCGACCAACCTGGTGCCTTGGGGCATCATCATTGGCGGCGAAGAGCTGCATAACAACCACCACACCTTTGGTACCTCCGCCAAGTTCTCCAACAAGTGGTGGGAGTTTGACCTGGGCTGGGCCTATATTCGCTGCCTGTCGGCGCTGAAGATGGCCAAGGTGCGCAAGGTTGCACCGCGCATGAAGATGGTCGACGGCCATATGGAGCTGGATGAACAAGCGCTGGCCGCCATCATTGCCAACCGCTATACCATTGCAGCCAACTATGCCAAATCGCTCAAGCGCGTGGTGGGTGAAGAAGTCGACAAGCTGCGTGCCAACGCCAGCCTGCCGCACTTTGACTTCAATCCGGACCGCCAGATGAAGGTGTGGCTCAAGCAAGATGCCAAGGACACCCCGGTGGGTGACAAGGCGCACCTCGACAGCTTGCTGGCCCAAAGCAAGGTGCTCGATCAGGTGTACCAGATGCGTCAGGAACTGACCCGTCTGTGGGAGCGCTCCAGCTTGACCCGCGCTGAACTGTTGAGCCATCTGCAAGACTGGTGCACGCGTGCTGAAGCCAGCGGTATTGCCGCGCTGCAGGATTTCTCCCAGCGTCTGCGTCGCGTGGCTGCTGTTTAATCGCACATGTGATTAGCAAAAAGGCGAACCGCAAGGTTCGCCTTTTTTGTTGTCTGACAGATATGCTTGAACTGTCTTGCAGCTTTACTGCCTGAATCTGCCTAAAATCACGTTTTTGCATTGCCGCGCATCTGGCGCGTCACAGGGGAAACAGCATGTCCAGTATCCAGCGTTATCACGTCGGGCCGCGCATGTCCGAAATCGTGGTTCATAACAACACCGTGTACATGGCCGGGCAGATTGCCGAATCGCTCGACAAGGATACGCGCGGGCAAACCGAAGAAGCGCTGGCCGCAGTGGATCGCATGCTGGCCGAGGTAGGCTCGGACAAAACCAAGATTCTGACCGTCACCATCTATCTGCCTGATGTGGTCAACGAGTACGACGCCATGAATGCCGCATGGAGCGAATGGGTGGCCGCAGGCCATACCCCGGCGCGCACCACCGTAGAGGCCCGCCTGGCCGACCCACGCTACAAGGTAGAACTGACAGTGATTGCCGCGCTGTAACAACGCCGTTGTTTGTAGCAACCCGCATTGCCCCGGTGAACGGGGCAATGTCGTTTGTGCTGCGCCTGTCCGGGTCGTACCAGATTGCGGGAACGAAACTTGATCCGGATTGCTCCATTATGGGGTTGCCCGCACGGCCCGTCGCATAATGCATCCCGAACCGGATGCCGGCGTGCCCTGCGCCGAGCCCTTCTGCCCACCTCGTGGAGTTGTTGCCCATGTCGAACATTCTGTTGGCGTATTTCGCCGGATGGCGGGACTGGAATAACCTGCCGCTGATTCGTGATGCTGAACGCCTGACGCATATCTGTTACGCCTTTGCCAATATCCATGAAGGCAAAGTGGTGCTGCTGACCTCGGAAGATCGTACCGAAGGCCAGGCGCGCAGCGAGGAGGGGATTGCCCGCCTGCACGAACTGCGCAGCGTGAACCCGCAGCTTAAATTACTGATTTCGATTGGTGGCTGGGCCGCTGATGGTTTTTCTGACGCTGCGCTCACCGCAGAATCAAGAGAAGAGTTCGCCCAGTCGGCCATCGACTTCATGACCCAGCGCGGGCTTGACGGGATTGATCTGGATTGGGAATACCCCGCCAACGACATGGCCAGTATCAAGGCCCGGCCGGAAGACAAACACAACTTCACGCTCATGCTGGCCGCCCTGCGAGAGAAGCTTGATGCCTTGTCGGACGAACAAGGCCGCGCAGGTAAAGAGCGCTATCTGCTGACCATTGCCGCTGGTGCTGGCCAGTACTACCTGGATGGTGTCGAGATGGCGGAGGTGGCGCGGCTGTGTGATTTCGTCAACCTGATGACCTACGACTATTACAACGGTTGGGCCACGCGCGCTGGGCACCACACCAATCTCTACAACACACCGGGCGATCCGGATGGCGATAGCTGCCAGAAGTCAGTCGACCTCTTTATTGCCAACGGCCTGCCACCGGAGAAACTGGTGCTGGGCTGCGCTTTTTACGGCCGTGGTCTGGATGGTGTGGGCGAGGCCGGGTTAGGCGCGCCGGGCACGCCCAAGAGCAATACCTCGATCGACTATGACGACATTGTCGGCAAGTTGATCCCGGAAGGCGCTACCCGATACTGGGATGACGACGCCAAAGCGCCGTGGCTGCTCTCCGGCGAGATGTTTGTGAGTTATGAAGACGCCGAGTCACTGGGGCACAAACTCACCTTCATCAAGGAACGCAAACTGGCTGGTGCTTTTTTCTGGGAGTACAGCCAGGATCACACGGATACCTTGTTGTCCACGCTGTGGAAAAGCCTGCGCGCCTGAGTATCCGGTTGTGAGCAGCAACTAAAAAGCCCGCAAATCTGCGGGCTTTTTCTATTGCGGTCAGACCGTGGGCGTAACGGATACTGCCGATTCTGCCGACACTTTACCCGGCTTGGGCGGTTTGCCTTGCCAGTAACCGGCCAGCAGTGCGCCAGAAATATTGTGCCAGACCGAGAACAACGCCCCGGGCAAGGCCGCCAGGGCGCTGAAATAAGTCTTGCCCAATTGGGCGGCGAGGCCGGAATTCTGCATCCCCACCTCAATGGCCAGTGTCCGGCAAACCGATTCTTCAAAGCCCAGCAGCTTGCCGCCCCAATACCCGCCGGCCAGCCCGATGGCGTTGTGCAACATCACCGCAATGATGACCACCGCGCCCACGGAGGCAATGCTCTTCTGGCTGCCGGCCACAATCGCCGCAATGATGGTGACGATGGCGATCATCGAAACCAGCGGCAAATACGGTTCGATCTTGCGCACCGCACTGCCAAAGAAGCGGTACAGCAACAGCCCCAGCGCGATCGGCAAGATGACGATCTGGACGATGGACAACAGCATGGCCAGCATATCCACATGGATAGATGCATCCACATACAAGCGGGTCAGCAGCGGCGTTGCGACGACGCTGACCAGGGTGGAAATCGACGAGATCGTGACAGACAAGGCCACGTCGCCGCCCGCCAGATAAATGATCACGTTAGAAGCCGTGCCGCTGGCGACACTGCCGACCAGGATCATGCCCGTAGCCAGTTCGGGCGGCATGTTGAACGCTTTGGCCAGGCACCAGGCGGCCAGCGGCATGACTAGATAGTGGAGAACAATGCCGGCGGCTACCGGCGCAGGCCGCGTGAGCACGCGTTTGAAATCCGCCACGGTGAGCGTTAGCCCCATGGTGAACATGATGGTGGCGAGCAGGAGGGCGGTGTGTGCCTGAATGGGGGCGAAACTGGCCGGGCTGTAATACGCGGCCAGTGATAGCAAGATCGCCCACAGCGGGAAAAGCCGGGTGATTCTGGCAAGCATGAGTCCTATCCGTACGCGGCGGGGCCCGCGCTGTTGTTTTGGTGCGCCCATCTTACCGGGTTGCTCGTGCCTCGCAATACGCTGCGCTTACCACTCTGGCGCGATCTGCTCCGCGTAATCGTAGAGGGCTTCCAGAATGCCGCCAGCGCGCTCGTCAGCCGTGTCGGAGAGGGTGTCGATGGCGTCGGCAAACTGTTCCAGCGTGCGATAGCCGCCGCGACCGTGGATCAACCGGTCAACGCGTAATTGCTGCCACTGCGCTTGTTCGTCTTCGTTGAGCGTGTCGGCAAAGTTGCGGGCGCGGAACCTGAACACCAACTCACCAAGACGCTGATCATCAAAGGCCGGACGGGCGCTGGCCAGTTGATCCGGGCTGAGCTGGCGCAGTTTTTCCAGCGTACGGCGATCATTGTTGCCCACAAAGCCGCCGTAGAGGTCTTCATCAATATCCTGTTTGCCCAGTGGGTCACGTTGGTAGATGGCGTCCCAGTCCGGGCGGGGCAGGGCGGCCACTGCGGCTGCATGTACCCGGATTACATCCATATCCACGCCCCAGCGTGTCGCCATCTCTGGTGAGAGCACCTTGAGGTTGCCAATCACAATGGGCGACTTGTTGATGTGAATGGTCTTGATCGGTAGACGTGTCACGCCCTCCGGCAGGTCTGCCGTGCGGGTAAACATGCGCTCGCGGATGGCCGCACTGTCGAGCCCTGCCAGTTCTGCCGGATCAAACGCCAGATCCCACACGATCAGCTCGTTCTTGTTGGTTGGGTGCCAGCCCAGCGGCCATACCGCGGCAATGCAACCCCGCTCCACGCCGAACATGCCAGACACATGCAAAAACACCTTGGGCTCACTGCCGATCTCTTTGAGCACCGCGTCTTTCTTTCTCAGGCTCAGACAGAAATCAAACAGCCGCGGTTGTTTGTCGCGGATCAGCCGGGCCATGCCGATGGTGGCGCGGACGTCCGAGAGGGCGTCATGCGCAGATTCATGCGCCAGACCGTTGGCCTTGGTCAGCAGTTCCAGCCGGAAACTGACTTTGCCGTCGTCTCCGGTGGGCCACTCAATGCCCTCCGGGCGCAGGGCATAGGCGGTGCGCACGGTGTCGAGCAAATCCCAACGGCCGCAGTCGTTTTGCCATTCACGCGCGTAGGGGTCGATCAGGTTGCGCCAGAACAGAAAGCGCGTCATTTCATCATCAAAGCGGATGGAGTTGTAACCCACGCCGATGGTGCCGGGCTCCGCCAGTGCGTGTTCAACCGCAGCGGCAAACTCATGCTCTGGTACGCCACGCGCCAGGCAGTCTTGCGGCGTGATGCCGGTGATCAGGCAGGATTGCGGATCGGGCAGGAAGTCTGGCGCGGGCAGGCAGAAAAGCTCGACCGGCTCGCCGATCTCGTTGAGGTTGGCATCGGTACGGATGCCGGCAAACTGCGCCGGGCGATCACGGCGCGGGACGGCGCCAAAGGTTTCGTAGTCGTGCCAGAAGAAAGTGAGTTCGGCCATAGGCGGGGTCGGTTTGTCGGGTGCCTTGAAAGGGGCATTGTAGCAAGGTGGGTGAGGGGGAGGGGGTGGGTGGCGCAAAGAGGGGCAACTGGCTGATTTTCCACTTCGTCATGCCGGTCCTCGGCAGCTCCCTTGAGCCGGAATCCAGGGGCGACGCTGCAAGTGTTCTTTGCTGATTCTTTGCCGACCAGAACCACTTCGTAGCCCGGATGGAGCCGCCAGGCGGGAATCCGGGGGGCGCTATTGGCAAATATGAGTTGGTTACCACGCCACTATTTCGTCATTCCCGCGGAGGCGGGAATCCAGTCTGGAGCCGGAACGGCTCCGTTCTCTGGCGAGAACCAGTGTGTTAGCGCCTGACGGCGCGGTTATGAAAGGCATTTGATACCGGCGGTGGCCGGAGCACGTTACTTTCTTTGCTTCGCCAAAGAAAGTAACCAAAGAAAGGCGACCTCTGCGACAGCGCCCTTCGGGTTCCCTGCGCTTCTCGCAAGGCGCGGCTGGCTACGGGAACTCGCTTCGCTCAAACACCCCTCCGCCGAAACCCCGCGCCTTGCTGCGATGC